>DASVTA010000307.1:0-16930 GCA_036387815.1 Allosphingosinicella sp. | reverse complement strand
GGATCGCCGGCCTCCACCGAGCGGACGACGATCCTCGTGTTCCGCTCCACATTGCGTCTCCAGGCCCGCTCGGGGTCTTCGACCGGCAGCCGGCCGAGCTCGTCCCATGCGAGCCCCTCCCAATATTCCAAATCCTCTCCGGCGCGTCCGAGCCAATGTGAGATGTGCGCTTGCACATAGTCGCGATAGCCGCTCGTCCGCGGCGGAAGCGGCGGCACCGAGCCGCCCGCGCGCGCGGCGTAGCAGGCGAAGAGGTCCTTCATCACGATCCGGTAGGCGAAGGCGTCCGCCAAGACATGGTGGGCAAGGACGACGACGAATTCCCGGCCGCCGCTCGTGCGCACGAGCAGCACCTTGAACAGATCGCGGTCGAGCGACGGCCGGCTCTGGATCCGTTCGATTCGCCCGCGGATGAAGTCGGCGAGGGAGGCATCGTCGCCCGGACCGCGATAGTCGATCCGGGTGAACGGATTGGCCCGGCTTGCCGGGATCTGGACCTGCTCCCAGGCCCGTCCGCTCTTGCGAAGCCGCAGGCGAAGCCCGGGATGGTGACGAACCAGGTCCTGAGCCGCCCCGCGAAGAGCGTCCTCGTCCAGCGGCGAGTCGCTCTCGAGCGCCCCGGAGACCACCCACCAGCAGTGCAGGTCCCTTTCCCGGCGGAGGAAATAGGAGAAGCGGTTCGCCGTCAGCGGGACCGGGAGCACCTGTCCGTCCTCGTCGGCGCCGTCGGCCGGCGCGGCCGGCGCGGCCGGGGCGGCGGGCGCCGCGGCGGCGACCAAGCTTGCCAGGGCCCGCGGAGTGTTCGCCTCGGCCACGTCGGCGGACGTCAGTCGCACCCCGGTCGCCCGGCTTACCCGCGCCAGGAGCTGAAGCAGGCTGAAGGAGTTGGCGCCCATCTCAGCGAAGCTGCGGTCGAGGTCGAGGGCGGGGAGGGCGAACAGGCCCCGGCATTCCGCCGCCACGAGTTCCTCCGGATGGAGCGCCGGCACCGTCATTCCCGCGATGGCGGTCTGCGACATCCCGTTAGGCATGGGCTAGCGTCCGGTCCGGGGCCCGCCGGCGCTTGGCGGCGACGGTTTCGAGCAGGGCGTCGCGAAGCTCGGCTCGATATTCCCGCAACCGGTCCGAAGCGTCGCTCCAGATTTCATCCGACGGCGCCTCTCCGGCGAGGCAGCTCACGAGCAGAGGCCCGCGCACGGCATTGGCCTTGGCCTCGAGCGCGGCGCAGCGATCCGCCAGGGCCTCCTTGGCCGCGGGGCTGCGCTCCTCGACGGCGCCCTTGAGCAGGGAAAGATAGGCGATCGCCGAATTGACGTCCGAAAGATAGGCCCGGACTCGAACTTCGACCTCGGCCGGCCCCAGCGACAGCGCCTCGCGCAGCGCCGCCATTCCCCGCTCGTCCGCCGGAACGCAGGTGGTCAGGCCTTCCTTCATCCCCCTGAGCAGCCGCTCGCCCTGGTGGAGCAATGCCGCGGCCAGGTCGAAGCGCTCCCGCGGCCGGGGCCCGGCGGCGCTCATCCGGAGCAGCCAGTAGGCGCGTTCCTTGTGGGCGGCCGCGACCGGCCCCTCGACGTGGCTGGCCCAATAGGCCGCAATCGCCTTTTCGAGGACCGGCTCGGGCAGCCGGGCAGCGCCGTAGCGCACTCCGTCCGGGCCGGGGTCGAGGTGGAGGTTGTCGAACACTTGCAGGCACTTCTGGTCCGACAGGTAGCGCTCGACGATGAAATAATGGGCCTGGTCCGTCTTCCGGTAGTGCGGCGAATGAGGGATTTCGATCAGGTTCACCGGGACCAAGAGAGGGCCGCCGCCCTTTTGGACGCGGTGGATCGCCTCCATCGCCAGGCGCGGGCTCTTTGGCCGCTCAAGCTCGAATCGGAGGCCGGCAAGGGGCGCGGCGGCCTCCGCGAAGCGGAAATAGGGTTTGTTCTCGTGGGCGAAATAGCCGTCTACCCCCCACCAGCGGAAGAAAGAGGCGAGGAACAGCAGCAGCCCCCCGCGTCCGGGCTCGATAGCGTCGCCGATGACGACTTGCGGCCGTAGAAAGCAATCCAAGGTACGCCATTCGAGGAGCTGTGGCTGATACCAAGGGAGCGACATCGGGTGCTACACCGGCAATGTCCTGGAAGCCGGGAGACCCGACTTCGCCGGCGGCGCTGCAGACCGGCCAAGCCGCTCTGCCGGAAGAAACGGCGGCGGCGGGCAATGAAGGAAGCTCATAGGCGATCCTCCGGCAACATGATGAAATCGCTGCCTTCAGGCACGGGCATCTGTCAAGTGTATTTGAGACGCGTCGCCGCTGGGCCTCGCCAGGGCAATGCGCCGATGATAAATGGGCTTCATGCGCGCTGCCCAAGCTTCCTCGCCGAGCCTCGACACAGGTCTGATTCACACCCAGCTCGATCACAATGAATGGGCGATTCGAAAGCTGATCGATGCCGCTCGGACGCTGTCGCACGAGGAGTTCACGCGAGCCCACGATATCGGGCCGCGGCCCGGCAGCCTTCAGGCACTGATCTCGCATCTCATTGCCGGAATGCGCTTCATCGCCGACGCCGCCCGCGGAATCGAATATCGGCTCCCGGATGATTTCGAGTCCCTCTCCCTCCATCCCGACGGGCTCTCGGCCCTGCTCGCCGACGCGGATTCGGCCGTGAGGTCAGCGCTCGACGACTATGCCGAAAACCGCGACGGCGCCGCCATCGTCTGGCAGGCCGACGGGACTGTCCTAGACCTCGCCGCGGCTGTGACCCAGCTCGTCGTCCACGGAGCGCATCATCGGGCCCAGTGCATCTACATCCTCGATCGGCTCGGCCGGGAGACCCCGCACCTGTGGCCGATCACCCTTGCCGCCGAACGGGACGCGAAAGCCTGAGCCGAGACCGGCTCGAGATCAGGGGCGACGGGCAATCAGGGCCTGCGGCTCGCTGATCTCGAGCACGCCTTCCGCCGTCGCGAACGGGGCCAGCGCTTCGACCAGGGCTTGGCGGAACTCGGCCGCGCGCTCGTCGAGCTCGGCGGGGGTGGTGCCCGGAGTCGAGAACGCTCGGCCGACGAGCGACTCCACGGGGGTTCGCGCCGTCTTGATCGTCGAGACCCGGCCCATCCTCCGGAAAGGCGAGGCCAGGAGCAGGCCTTCCTCGCTGGCGCCGGAATCCGGCGGTGGGGGGATTTCGACCTCGCGCCGATAGGCCGCGATCACTCGATCGTGGCCCGGCTTCCATGAATTTTCCGCGATGGCCAGAACAGGCTCGGCGAACAGGGCGACCGCGCCGTCGGGCTCGATCATCGAGTCGAGCCTGCGCAGGACCTCGGCGCGATCCATCCAGTGGAAGGCGCGGCCGATCGTGACGAGGTCGAACCGCCCCATGGCGGGCGACAGGTCGTCAGAGCCGGCCACCCGAAATTCGACATTGGCCGCCGCGCACCCGCGCCGGCCCTCCTCGATCATCGCCGGCTCCGGGTCGATCGCCAGGATGTAGCTGCAATGCTCGGAGAATGGGATGGCGAGGGTGCCGGGGCCGCAGCCGAGATCGAGCATGCGGGCGCCCTGCGGCAGTGCGCAGGCCTCGCGCACCCGGTCGAACAATTCGGGCGAATAGGCGCTCCGGAACTGTCGGTAATAAGGCGCGGCCGCCGCGAAGCCGCCCTGTGGCTGCGGCGTTGCCGGCCGATGCTGGCTAGCTTCGATCACTGCCGTCTCTCCCGCCTCGAAGTGGCAGCCCGGCGATGGACCCGAGGCGCGAAAGCGCCGCGAAATGCCTTGGCCGCACGCTCGAACGCACGGGCCGCGGGCAGGCTCCGCCTTGAGATCAAAGAACAATGGTGTAGAATATGGATCGGATTTTCGACGGTTCGCACGGCTTTGTTCTGACGCGGAGAGGCGGATGTGATCGGCCCTGATGTGCAGCCAGAGTTTTCGGTAATCATCCCCACACGGGATCGGCCGGAGATGTTGGAGCGCGCCATCGCGAGCGTGCTTCGCCAGTCCTACGGCAGCTTCGAGCTGATCGTCGTGGACGACGGCTCCGTTGCGCCGGCCCGCCTGCCCGACGACGGCGCCGAGCGCTCGCGTCTCATCAGGAATCCTCGCTCGCTCGGCGCGGCGCGCGCCCGCAATCGAGGAATCGCCGCCGCCGCCGGCAAGCTGCTTTGCTTCCTCGACGATGACGACGAGCTTCATCCGGATTTCCTCGCCAGGACCAGGGACGCCTTCCAATCGTGCCCGTCGGCTTCGTTCAGCTGGTGCGACGTGCGCTTCATGGACTATGCCGACGGCAAGGACTCCACCGGACGGATTCACACCTTCGAGTCCGGCCCGCCGGCGCAGCTGATCCTGGATGCGCTCTCGATCGGCACGGGCTTCGGGCTGACCGTTCGGGCGGAATGCTTCGCCGAGATCGGCGATTTCGACACCGCCTTCCGGTTTACCGAAGACACGGAATTCCTGTTCCGGCTGCTCGTCGCGGGGTACCGCCCGGTTGTCGTCAAGGGCGCGCTGGTGACGATCCACAATCATCAGGGCCCGAGGATGACCGATCTCGCCAACGCCCATGCGCGCGCGCTGGAATGCGAGACCCTGCTGGCCTCCTACCGCGGTTTCGTCAGCGCCCACGAAGAGGTCGGGGTCCGGCTGATGAACCACATAGTGGCGCTGCGCGGCGGGACGGTGTCGGGCTCCGGCGCCTATTTGTGGGCGAGGGACGCCGCGGAAGCCGAGGAAAGGCTGGAAGCGGAGGACAGGCTGATCGCACAGTCGTCGATGGCGGCCAAATCCTCGGCGACGTCAAACCCGCCGAACCGGTCGATATAGGATTCCAGGGTCGTTCCCGCCTCGTCCTGCGCCGAGCCGCCGCCAAGAAGGTAGCGGGCGACCGCCGCCGCTCCGGTAAGATGGGCTGCGGCGATGGCGCCCGACAAGGTGACCCGGCCCCGGCAAAGCTCGCGCAGGCTCGTTCCTTCCTCGCCGACCGCCGCTTCGATGGCCGCGAGGTTTTGCCGGATCAGCCGCATGATGATGGCGGATTGGGCGGGCTCGCGGCGCAGGTCCTCGAACGAATTCAGCCCGTCCCGTCCGGTGAAGCTGCCCTCCCAGCGGTTGCAGTCGGTCGCCAGGACGACGGGCTCGCCGCCGCGCTCGAGCAGCAGAAGGCGGCGCCTTCCGTTCCGCCAGTCGCCATGTGCGGTGCCGGCGACGTAATAGCTGGGCGCTTCGACCTCGCCGCGCTCCGTTTTTACCCGCACCCTCCTGGGCGTGTAGTAGCCCAGGTCGATCAGCGCCGCTTCGCCGAATTGAAAGCCGACGAACCCCCAAGGGTTGATCGAGGCATATTGCATCGCGACCAGCGAGTCCGGATCGGCGGGGTCGTAGAGATGAGCGACTCCGATGGACTCGAAATATTGCCGGATCGAAAGCCTCGCCCGGACCGGCTCACCCGAGCGCCGGTCCCGCTTGATCCGCCCGCAGCGTTCGACGTGGAAATAGTCCATCACCGGTTCGTCGAAGCACTCCCGGTACCACCGGTGCCGCCGCAGATCGATTCCGGATTCGAAGGCGAGCAGCTCGGCCAGAAAGTCCCTGATGCCGATACTGGCTTGTCGCATAGGGTCATCCTGCCAAGAACGCGCCATCTTCATATGGGCAACCGATCTCGAATAACACCGGCGCGGTCCGGAGGTCTACACTATCCACCTCACCCCCTCGACTTGGAGCAAGCTACGGATGAGCCTTCCACTCACCTCCCAGGCATGACCGGTGCCTGCGGGTGCGGGCGGTGTTGGCGAACGCGGGCGGCAGCGGCTAGACGGCAGCCTGGCCGACCGCCTTTTGGCGGCGGGGCAGCTGTTCGAGCTGGAGAATCGTCTTCCCCAGGCGGACGCGGCATATCGCAGCGCCTGGACATCGGACGAAAGCCTGCTGATTGCCGCCGCCCGTTTGGCCGTCGTCCTGATGAAGCAGCGGCGCGACGCCGATGCGATCGGTCGGACATAGATCTCTACCTGATCTTAGAGGATGGTCCGGCCGCCATCGGCGATCAGCGTCAAATTGCAGTACCTTTTGCCCAAGGCCCCCCTCTACACAGAAATCTGGCCCGCCCAGGAGGTGCGAGCACTGATTTCGCGGCTCGTGCGGCTAGGCTCGGACTGGCGCAGCGACCCGCGGGAGATGATGGCCTTTACGGCGCAGGAGCGGGAATTTCTCCACCGCTTGCGCTATGCGATCCCGCTCCACAATCCGGAGGGCCTCGCTGAGCTGGTGGGCCAGGTTCCATGGCCGGGCCTCACCGGCCTTGTCTTCTCGCGCTGCCTGGTGCGCTCCACGAATGCTCAAATGGATATGCTCGGCTTTCTGTCCGATCAGGACGAAGAAAGCGCCGTGCTGATGGGCAGGACGTTGGTCGAGTTCGGGGCTCTGGGGCTGCTTTCCGCCCTCGGTGAAACCCATCCCGGCGAGAAGTGGCTGCTCCGCCTGGTCGGCGAACGGCTGGCGCAGTGCCGCTTTCCGCCGCGGCTGCTGGATGGCTACTCAAGCCTGCGGGCCCGGATCTACGGCCTGCTGCGCGCCGATGGCGCGGCCGACCGGCCGCTCGATTATCTTCATCGCTGCGTTCGGTTCAGCAACCAGGCAATCGGCTACGGGCAATGGCATCGCGACGGGCGGCTTGCTCCCGGGTCGGACGCCGATGCTCCTCCGCCACTCGCCGGCGGAGCCGGGGAGCCGTGTCGCTCCGAGATTGGCTGGCGGAATCTGGAGAAGCCGCTGCCGGCGCTGGGGCTCGGAGTTCAACTGAGGTTCGCCGAAGGCCGCTGGTGCTGCCTCCATGTAGGGCATTCCTCGATGTTCGAGCTGAACCCGGCCGCGGCCTGTCTGGTCGGATCGTTCGACGGAGTGAGCAGCGGCCACACCGCACTGGCGAGGTTGCGCACCCTGTCGACGCGGCCCGCGGGCGAGCTTGCCCGATCGATCTTCGACATGATCTCGTTCCTCGACAATGCTGAGCTGCTCGCGGGCGACGGCCCGGCGGCGGAGTTGCGACTCGAACGCTCCTCCTCGGCAGGTGAGTGGGCGGCCGGTGCAGAGTTGGGACGCAACCGGGGAACCCGCGCGGCGTTCCCGCGGCGGGGAGAATCGTGATGCCGATACGGGCCGTTTTCTTTGACGCCGGAGAGACGCTGATCAGCGAGGATCGGCAATGGGGAATGTGGGCCGACTGGCTCGGAGTTCCCCGTCATACCTTCTTTGCGGCCTTGGGTGCGGTGATCGAGCGGGGAGAGGATCATCGCAAGGTATTCGAATATTTCGCGCCGGATCTGGACTTCGAGCAGGCGATGCGGGAGCGCAGGCGCGCCGGCCGGGAGTATGAGCTGGCGATTTCCGACTTCTACCCAGACGCGGCGGATTGCCTGAAGGCGCTCCGGGCGAGCGGCCTGGCGGTCGGAATTGCCGGCAATCAGCCCGAGGATTTCGAGCCGCAGCTGAATCGGCTGGATATTGAGATCGACCATGTCGCCTCCTCGGCGCGGTGGCAGGTGAGCAAGCCCTCGCGCTTGTTCTTCGACAAGATCGCTCAAACCGCCGGACTTCACGCGTCCGAGATAGCCTATGTCGGCGACAGGCTCGACAATGACGTGCTGCCGGCGGCGGCGGCGGGGATGGTCGCGGTCTTCCTCGTGCGCGGCCCTTGGGCGGCCATACAGGGGCGGCGGCAGATTTTACCCGACGGAATCATCCGGATCGAATCCTTAGCGGCCTTGCCGGCTGCGCTGGCGGGTTGAGGCTCAGAACCGGCCCACGAGGCTCTCGACGGCCGGAGTCGCCCACAGATGCTCGCCGCCCGCGGCCAGACGCTGGGCGAGCATCGTGTCGATTTCCGATTCGTCGAACTGCGATGGATAGCAGGCCGCCGCGGCTCGCCAGAAGGCGGGATCGTCCGCCGGCGAGAGGCGCCGAAGCTCGTCCCCACCGGCAACGGCCCGTGCCGACCTTTCCACCTCCGCCGGGCAGCGGGAGTAGACGTAGGGGATATCCTCGTAGAAGCAGAAGGGCCAATCCCCAACCACCTCCAGCGCCGCGGCGCGGGCCATTCGGTGGTCGCGGTGGCCCAGGCCCATCGGCACGGCCCACAGTCCCCCAGGAGTCGCGACCGCGCTCAGGCGGGCAGCGAGGATCTCCGTATATTGTGCGACGACCTTCCTGTCCGGCGGCACGACTCCCGAGGCGTCGACCCGCCAGTCCGGGCGCAAGGTGGCGTCGGGCAGGTCCAGCCATTCGAAGGTCACGTCTCCACCGATCAGGGCGCCGAAGCTCAGGTCCTCCCTTCTCCGGAGCCGAGTGACCTCGTCGACACTCCCCGCCGCCGACGCCCGCGGTGCCCAGTCGCTCCGGCTGAAGCAGTTGATGATGACGATGCGGTGTCCTGCGTGGGCGAGCGCCCGCAACGTTGAGGCCATCGACAGAGCGGCGTCGTCGCAATGGGGGGAAACGACGTAGACAGGCCCCGTCGCCCTCCCGTCGAACCTAGGTGTGCGTCCGCGGCGAAGCCCGGCGACCGGAGCGGCTGCCGGTGCGGCCCGCTCGCGGAGCCCGAGTTCCTCAGCCGTATCGACGGCCGAAAGCACGTGCGATTCCAATTCGGTAGATGGTCTCGATGTCGTGGGAGGACATCGGCCGGAAGCGGTTGGAAAAAGCCTGCGCTGCCGCGAAGCCGAAAGCGAATACCGACGTCTTGCTGCACAGGTCCGCGTCGAGGGCATGCTCGGCCACCGGCTGGACGAAAGCCCGATCGCCCGGCTTGATCACACGGCCGACCCGCAGCAGTGAATCGCGCGTCGGGTTGGCGAAGGGAAATCGAAAGTTCCTGCGGACGCTGATATGCCCCATGTCGACCATCTGAGCGTGGCGCGTCTGCCAATCCAGCCCTTCGATGAGCTGCACATTGATCAACTCGAGTCGGCCGCTGCGCGCGATCTCGGTGATGACGCGGGCCTTTTCCGCTTCGCGCTCGTTCTTGGGCTCCACGGCCCAGGCACTGAACTTGAGAGTCTCGACGCCGTCCACCGTCTCGACATGGTAGGAGGTCGGCAGGTCCGCGGTCGTCAGTCCCCAGGCACGCAGTAACAGCTCCATGTGCAGGATGATCTTCTCTTCGTCGCTACCCGACATGGGGATCTCAACTCCGCCCTCATGGCGGGTATGCGCCCGGCGCACGTGCAGCCCGGCGGGCGCCGTTCCGTGCCAGTAATCGACCACGTCGAAGCCGAGATCGATCACTGCGTAGACGGGGACGGTGCAGTAGCCCGGGCAGGCCCGGGCGAAGACCTTGTCGATCAGAGCGCCATAGAAATAGTCGGCGAGCACCTGCCCCAGATACTCGAGGCCGTTGGCATAGGCCCTGTTCTCCGGCACGCGGTCGGGCGCGACCCCGATACCCTTGATGTCCAGAAAGCCGGCCTGCCCCGGCGCCGCCCCCTCCTCGATGGGCAGGACGAGCGCCCGGCCATAGCGCGGCGGGCGATAGCCTCGTCTAACCGAAGGCCCGTGATCGATCGCCGAATTCGCCCGGTTCGGCTTCGCCTGGGCCGCCGAAACGAAGGCGGCGTTGCGGATCAGCCAATCGTCGATCGCGCGGCGGCAGATACGCCGGCGCTCCACGCAGGCGGCGCAACTCAGGGCACGGAAGCGCTCGAATGCCTCAGGCCCGGCGAAGACTTGCGGAAAATCGTGAAGGATCGCCTGGTAATTGGCGATGACCACTCGGGCGGACCGCACCGGCACGACGTCTTCCGGCTCCAGCGGCGTCGGGCAGACCTGGGAGATGTCGCTCAGCAGAGGACCGCCGGGAAACCGCCTGAGGATACCGGGAGGGCGTGGGGGACAGTCCGGCGGCATAGGTGGCTGTGTGCCTCGTGCTGCGAGCGCTCCGGGCAGCCGGTGCTCCCGCTTCCCCAATAGGTGGGAGGCGAAAGTAGGTCAGGGCCAGAGTGGACTGATCAATCAGTTCGACAGCGCCACGCCAACCGTGATCGGCATCCGCCTCCCTGAGCACAAATTATCTCAATGCAGGCTCTGCGCTCACGCCCGCGCCGCCCGACACGCGGGCGACTTCATCCTGGCTGAGTTCCAGGATCGCGGACGATCCAAGTTCTTCCGCCAGGCCAGCAGTCGCGGATGCGATCTGCTTGGCAGTCATGGTTTCCAACAACATGGCATTTCTCCCATGAAGCATGGTACCCTTGTCAAATGCGGCAAGGGCGTTGCGAAAATAAGTCCGCGCGTTTTTTCAGTCAAGGTGACTCCGGCGGGAGCTGGGTCAGGACGTGCGTCTTCATCGGTGTTCTGTGCAGGCAGTTCCGCAGCCCGCTTGCGCGCGGATATGATGTCTACCTTAGAAGTTGAGATGATAGCGGTGTCCGATCGCAATCCGGATGTGCTGCTGACGAATAAGGGTTCGTCATCTGCCAACTGTCGACGATTATTTCGGTGAGATGGGTTGGCTGGCGGGTAAGCTGCGGAGCGAGCGCCATCAGGTCTACGCTACACGTCCGGGGTTCCTGTGCTGCACCGAGTCGGGATTGGCATTTGAGCCTCAAGGGCGGAGATGTGAAATTCCCGCCGGCAACCGTTTCATGGAGCTCTTCGACCTGCGCGCCGATGCGGCGGCATTCAGCCCTGGACGGTGACCCTCATCTGTCCCGGTGATCCGATCGAAACCTCGCCGGCCCAGTTGCACAGGCAGACCGAACCCGAGCACAGGACCGATACCCCTCCGGTCCGGACGCGCGGCGCGCCTGGAGCCCAGGGCGTGGTCGTCATCGGGACGCAGGGCGCGGGCGTCGGCACGCCGTGCGCCTCGGCCGTCGCGGCGATCACTGCGGGATTGCTCGGGCTGCTGCACATCCCGAACGAGGGAATATTTTCCTCCGGCACGAAGCTCATGATCGTCGCGGTCGGCAGGGACGTGGCCAGGATCGGCACTTCCGGCGGCACGATCATCGGCATCGTGGCGCTTCCGAAGCTGCACGACAGGATCGCCCCTTCGCTGAGCAGATTGGCCATCAGCGGGAGCCGCTGCGACCGTTAGGTCCGCCCGCCCGCGACGCGGGGCCGGAATCGGGCACCAGGCCGTTCAGGGGGAGCGGATTGCCGGGAGCGAGTATCTGGGTCGCCGGGCCGCCCGACGTCGGCCAGGTCACCGTGGCCGGCGAGTTCGGCGGGTTCTCCATATTGTTGAGCGTGATTTCCGGAGTATCCGGCGGCTGCCATTCGATCGTCAGGGCCAGCGTCGCGTCCAGCCGGGCGCCGATCCCGCTGGCGATCGACACCCGCCCGCTCTGCGCGGACAGGTTCGTCGGCCCCGATCCCCTCGGTCCCGACCTGGCCGTCAGCGCCGTGGCCTGATTGAGGTCAAGGACGAACCGAGCGTTGGCCAGGACGACGGAGATTTCGGTCGCGGCGGCGCTGCCGCCGGCGAAATCAACAGTGATCGTGGCGCTCATGCCGCAATTCCCTCTTCAAGTGGGAAGTTCCCGGCCCGAACGACGCCCGGACCGGGAAAGCTTCTCAGCCCGAAAAGCCGTCTAGTTGCTGCCAGTTCCCCGAGCCTAGCGGCTGGGTTTGAAGTCCTGAGCTGGTCGGCCACGTAACGGACACCGGGCCGGTAAAGTTATTCACTTTAACCGACGGAGCCCCAGTTTGATCGCTGGAGATATTTACGGTGACTGCCGCACTGAAACTCGTGTTTTGATCGCTGCCTAATTGGATCAGATTAGAAGTCACCTGAAACGAGTCGAATGTCGTCGGCCCAGAAATTACGAGTCCGCTGTTCTCATCCAGTACATAGGTTCCGTTTTCAACCTGGATTACGCAACTTGACGCATTAATGGTCGCCGCGCTGAAGTTGAATATAACACTGCCCATGGATTTACCCCTTTTTCATGAAGTCGATATGGCGATTAGTCAAACTTGTCCGCACGACCGCCAACGTGCAACACGGGTGTTATATCGATACAAACCTATGCCCTCTCGTGTGACGAGTTCGGCACCAACTCCAGATCTATCGATCTCCTGAATCAGCAGTTGGCGGGCCGGCATCCTGACGACGACCGCGGGAAGGGGAGGGCGAAGCGGCGGAGGTCGCCACGGGCACCGCCGCCGCCGCCGGCGCATCCGTTGCCTTCGCATCGGCCGTCTCAGCCGTCACTACCGGCAGCGCCCAGTAGGTCGCGCCGACGACTCGCATGCGCTGCAGGGCCGTCGCGATCGAGCTCTGCACCTGGTCCGGGACCTGCAGCCAGCCGAACAGATAGGGCTGGGCGCTGGAGACCTGCAGGGTGAGGGGCAGCTCGGCGGGCGCTCCCTCGACCTCGAACTGGAGCCGGCGGGGTTGAAGTCGGAAATTGCGCAGCGTCATGAAGCCGACGCCCTGGCTCGCGCCGAGCTGCACGGCGGGGATCCATGGCAACATCGCGATCGAGGCCCCCGATGCGATCGGCAAATCAAGCCTCACCGTCGCAGTCGAGGGGAGACCATAGAGCACGAGGCTAAGTTCGTGCAGCGTCAATCTTTTCGGGTCGATCGGCATGGTCGCGGGCCTTTGCCACGGTGAAGCCTAGATTACTTTTTGCGCACAACTGCCACTCGACTTTGACTGCAAACCAAACAAAGAATGGCAGCACCGAAAGACTCGATTAAGCTATTGACGAGTCGCGGTAGCGTCAAGCACAACGTTCTTCGTTGTTTATCCGACACTTTTGCTGCAGCGACTCGCAGATGGCGCGTAACCGCGCCGGGGGGACTAATGCCGATCCAGCTGACCTATCCGGGCGTTTACGTTCAGGAGTTGCCGAGCGGTACGCACAATATCGCGGGAGTTTCGACTTCGACGACGGCATTCGTCGGCTACCTGAGGCGGGGTCCGCTCAATACGCCCGTGCAATGCTTCAACTTCGGGGATTTCCAACGTGTATTCGGTGGGTTGGACCCTGAGAGCCCGACCAGCTTCCAGGTTTCCCAATTCTTCCTGAACGGGGGCAGCGACGCCTGGATCAGCCGCCTGTACGCAGCCACGCCGGCGCCGGTCCAGCCGCAGCTCGCCCTGAGCGGAGCCCTGCCGTCCACCTCGACCGGGGGCAGCGGCAATAAACCGCCCGCGCCCCCGGCGGTCGCCCCGGTCCTGACCCTCGAGTCGCAAAGCGCTGGAACCTGGGGCGAAAACATCTTCGTCACGATCGATTACATGTCGAACGCGATCAACACGTTCAACCTGAACGCCGCCCTGTATTCGGAAAACAGCAACAGCCAGTCGAACAGCAGCAACTTCAGCGTGCTGCAGACTCAGTCGCTGCCCGCCGTCACGCTCGATCCGAACAAGCCCAATTACATCCTCGAAGTGCTTCAGGCCTCGCCCAATCCCTTCGCCGGCCTGATCTCGATCCCGGGACCGCTGCAGACGAGCTCCGCAACTCCGGTGCCCTATGCCAGCGGCACCGTCCTGACCTTCACCGCGCCGGCCACGCCGATCGACAGCCTGGTCCTGACCGTGACGGTGGTGCCGCCCACGCCGGCCGGAGCCAAGCCGACCGCGTCGACCTGCCTCATGCCGAACGGAGTTCCCGTCGGGACCCTCTCCGATATGGTCGCTGCCGTACAGGGCGCCATGTCCTACAGCGCTGGAAAGCTGGGCTTGCCGGGGCTCGCCGGGGCGATCGTCCGAAGCTGCAATTCGCCCTACCCGCCGCCGGCCCCGACCGGAGGCGGATCGAGCACGGCGCCGAGCGGCCCCGTCCATCTCGTCCATGTCATGGTCCCCGACCCGGCTTATGCCGGCTATCTGATCGGCATCAACGCCACTCCGACGCCGCCCTTCTCGACGCTGCAGACCAATTACCAGGCGCAGCGCATGGCGGTTCTCGTCCCGCCGGGAACGCCGCCGCCGCCGCCTCCGCCCGGAAGCCCGCCGCCGCCGAATCGCGACGGAGATCCTCCGGGAGGCTTCGACCTGGCGGGCAATTCGACCAACCGCACCGGCATCTACGCGCTCGATGCGATGCAGATCGTCAACCTGATCTGCGTTCCGGACATGGCGGACATGGACGCGCCGTCCTACCTCACCGCGGCGACGGCGGTGCTCAATTACGCCCTTCAGCGGCGAGCCTTCGCGATCCTCGATATCCCTTCGGCGATCGTGCGGCCGTCCCAGGCCGTGTCGTGGATCACCAACACGCCCGGAACCCTGGGCGCGGGGATCATCAGCGCCGCCGCCTATTTTCCGCAGGTCGAGGTGCCGAGTCCGTTTTCGACGACTCCTCAGCTGCTCGGCGCGAGCGGAACCATGGCCGGGCTCTACGCCGCGACCGACGTCGCGCGCGGCGTGTGGAAGGCCCCGGCCGGAATCACCGCGCCGCTCGCCGGAGTGCAGCAGCTGCAATATGTCATGAACGATACCGAGAACGGCCTCATCAATCCGCTCGGCCTCAACGCGCTTCGGACCTTCCCGATCTACAACAACATCGCCTGGGGCGCGCGCACCCTGGCGGCGGGGAACGTCGCCGACGATGACTGGAAATATGTTTCCGTTCGACGCCTCGCGCTCTACATCGAGCAGAGCCTGGTCCAGGGCCTGCAATGGGTCGTCTTCGAACCCAATGACGAAACTTTGTGGGCGCAGATCCGGCTCAGCATCAACAGCTTCCTTCACCCCCTGTTCGTGCAGGGGGCCTTCGCCGGCTCGACGCCCGCCCAGTCCTACCAGGTCATGTGCGACGCCTCGACGACGACCCCCGAGGACATGGACAACGGGATCGTCAACATCCTGATCCTCTTCGCCCCCGTGCGGCCCGCCGAATTCGTGGTCATCAGCCTGCGGCAGATGGCCGGCCAATCTTCCAGCTAAGGACGATCAGAAATGCCGACCGTCGCGTCGTCGAGCCAGCCGCCCGACCCCTATCTGAACTTCAAGTTCCGGATCAAATGGAACGGCAAATATGTCGCGGCGGTAAGCAAGGTCAGCCCGCTCAAGCGCAGCACCAATGCGGTCACCTTCCGCGAGGGCGGCGATCCGAGCAGCGCGCACGTCATGCCGGGCCAGTCGACCTTCGATCCGATCACCCTGGAACGGGGCGTCACCGCGGATCTGGAGTTCGAGACCTGGGCCAGCCAGGTGTGGAATTTCCGGGCCGGAATGGGGATGGAGAGCTCGCTCGCCTCGTTCCGGCGCAACATAACGCTCGAATTGTACAACGAGGCGGGCCAGCTGGCGCAGGCCTACAATATCTACAATTGCTGGCCGTCCGAATATGTCGCGCTGCCGGAACTGGACGCCAGCGCCAACGCCGTCGCGATCCAGACCCTCGTTCTCCAGAACGAAGGCTGGGAGCGCGACAGCAGCGTCGTGTTGCCGCCGCCGCCCAACTTCACCTGATGGCAATGACCGCGGCCCGGGAGCTGGCGCTCAGCGCGGCCGCCGTGCTCGACGCGGCCGCGATCTGCCAAAGCCGGCCGGCCGCCGAGGAAGCGGTCTACCTCGCCGCCCTGGCCTTGCCCGGGCTGTCCTATCAGGACTGCGCCGGGCTCGCGCTCGGGGCGCGCGACCGGGCGCTCGCCGGGATGCGCGAGGCGACGTTCGGCGCCGCGCTCAGCCTGCGCGCGGCCTGTCCGGCCTGCGGTGAAGCGATCGACGTCGCGACCACCACCGCGGATTTGCTTGTGGAGGAGGGTAAGGGGGGCGAGGTCATGGTCGAGATCGCCGGCCTGGACTTTGCCGTGCGGCCCGCCACCAGCGCCGATCTCGCAATTCTCGCCGACATCGCGGATCCGGCAGCGGCGCGGGAAACTCTCGCCCGCCGCTGCCTGGTGCCGCTGGGTGAGTATCCGGTCCCCGAGGCGCTGGACGCCGCCGAGACGGACTCGGTCGGAGCGGCGCTGGCGACCGCCGATCCCGCGGCCGACCTCTTCGTCGCGCTTCGCTGTTTTGAGTGCGGCGCTCCTTGGGACGCGCCGATCGACATGGCCCGAATTCTCGCCGCCGATATCACCGCGGCCTCGGAAATGCTGATCGACGACATTCACGAGCTCGCGGCGGCCTATCATTGGAGCGAGGCACAGATCCTGGCGCTCGCGCCCGAGCGCCGGCTCGCCTATCTCAAGAGGCTGCGCGGATGAGCGACATCCTCTCCCGCTTCAGCGCCCGGGCGCGGGGCAGCCCGATCTGCCTTGTCCGCCGCGAACATTACCGTTTCGCCGATACCGACGATCGGCTCGAGCCGCTCCTCGGCGGCGAAGACAGCTTGACGGCGGCGATAGCCGAGCCTCGCCCGCCCTCGGCGCCGGCGCCCGCCCCAGGGGCGCTGTGGCCGGATGCGGAACCGGCCGAGCCGGCTTCCGCCCGCCTAGACGAGAAACCCACGGCTCCCGCCAAGCCGAGCCGGGCGCCCCGGACGAGGCCGCCCGGGACGGCGCCGGGCGACTCCGGCAAGGCGCGGCCGGCGGAGGCGACGCTAACCGGTTCGGCGCCGCCCCGGCCAGCAAGCCCGGTGGCAACTCCGGGCGCCCCGGTCATCCAGCGTAAGCGCCGCGAGGCATCGCCCCCGCCCGGCCGGCCGCAGCAGCCGTCCGAAGTCGGTCCTTCCAGAAGCGCGCAACGCGGCCCGCCCGACACTCCACCGCCGGTTCGCAACCCACCTGGCGAGCGGGAAGCCGATTTCGCCGGAGTCGGTACGGGATGGGAGCGGCCAACCCCCGCGCAGCCGAAAGCGGCGGACCGGGACTTGCGGGCAAGGCCCGGCGACGAGCCGGGACCGGGGCGGGGACGGGACGCGCCGGACGAGGCCTCGCCGTTCCCGCCGCCTGGCTCACGCCTTAGCCCGTCGGATCGCGCGGCATCGCCGGTTTCGGCCGCGCGGGCCGGTCCCGTTTCGCCCCGCGCGGCGGCGGAGC
>DASVTA010000306.1:0-3199 GCA_036387815.1 Allosphingosinicella sp. | reverse complement strand
TGACCCGGGCGGTCGCCTCGAGGATCAGCGTTCCGGCCTCCACGGCGCCGTCCACAAGCCCGGCGAGCCGGGCCTCGCCCGCCTTGATGTTGCCGCGCACTTCGCCGCTCCCGCCCTGGACCAGCGAGCCGCAGCTGACGTCGCCCATCACCTTGCCGTCGAGGTGGAGGTCACTTTCGGTCGCGATGTTGCCGGTGACGTCGACCTCGCTTCCCAGATAGGAGAAAGCGCCGCCGTTCCTGCCCGGCCCACCGGCCGCCTTGCCGCTCTTCGAGAACATCGCCCGACCCTCCCAAGGGCATCATGACACAAGTCGGGGGAGGATCAAGCTCGGCGAAATGCATCGCCGCAGTTGCCGGGAGGCAGCGTCGAGGGCAGCGGCGAGGCTTTCGAAGCTCGGCACGCCGGGATCGAACCGCCTGAACGATAATGGGGGCCGGTGTCGCCACCGGCCCCCACTTGTCCCAGCTTTGACTGCCGTCGCTGGGTGGCGAGGCCATCTCTCGCTGGGCGGCTTTGGATCGCGAGGCGGGCACGAGGCGCGCTTCGGTCTCCGCGGATCCCGGAGCGAGGCCGCGAAGCCTCGTTCGGAACCCGGCGGGTCTCGGGAGAGGCCGTGAGGCCCCTCACCGATTCCCTCGGGTCGCTTGGTCCGGATCGAATCCCGGCCTCGCTTCCCTTCGCGGATCAGGCCCGGCCAGAGCCGCGCCGTCTCCTCAGGCTCGCATCGAGGCCGAAGCCTCTCCGGTCGCCCGTTCGAAAAGCGCTGGGCCGAAGCCTTCCCGCCTTCCCGGGACCCTCTCGGAGCCAAAGCTCCTCGAAATTCCCTTCGGATCGCGGCTCCGCCCGAAGGCCTTGCCGCTCACCGGGAAGCCCGTCTCGCGAGGCCGAAGCCTCTTGAGAGAGCTCCCCTGTCGGGGCGCGGCTGGAGCGTGAGCCTTTCGCCGTTTCCCTGCCGTCTCGGCCGCGGGGCGATTCCCGCGGTCTTCGCCGGATCGGCCGCCTCCAGCTCCGAAGAGCCTTCAGCCTGCCTGGAAGGTTTCGTGAAATCCCGCCTCGCATCGGCTTGCGCTTATGCGGGCGCGGCTTCGTCCGCCTCCCTGCCTTTGGCTTCGAGCGCCAGCGTCCTTGGGGGAGCGTCGGTGCCTTCTGCCTGAGCGTCGCGGCCTTCCGTCTGGCGTTCCGTTTCCGGTCCGCCGCGCTTCCGGCCACGTCCCGAAGCTGTCAGCTTTTCCCGAGTCGCGGAAGGCAAATCCGCCTGTGGATAATGAGGATAACGGGGGTAAGTTTAACCTCGATCAGCCGGCGCGGTCCTGCCGGCGGCGGCTTCGCCCTCGCCCTCGGCCTCGTGGCCGGCCTTGGGGTCGTTAGCCTCCCAGGCGTCGAGCGTCCGCCGGGCCATGTCGATCGCCATCTTCCGCAGCGAATCGCCGATGTTGAGCGCCTCCTGGCCGGCCTCCCCGGCGGCGCCGGCGGCCGCGCCCGCCGCCCGCCTCGTCGCTGGCGGATCGCGAAGCGCCGCCGCCGCGGCCAGCAAGGCCGCCGCCACCGTCTCGCTGACGGCCGGCTTCTCCGCGAGCTTCAGCGCGGACTTGCCCGCCTGCCGCACCGCCTTCGACACCTTGACCCCGGCGATCCGCTTGGGGATCTTCACCGCCGCCTTGCTCTTCTTCGCCTTCTTGCCTTTTTCGCTCTTGGCCATTGCGGAAAGCTCCTATTCGACGATGATCCGGCCGCTCATGCCAAGCAGCCGGTGGAGGAGATTGGCGCCCGTCGCCTTGTAGCGTCCCGCCTTCGGGACCAGCACGACGGTGCGGGTCGAAAGCGGCGGCACCTCGATTCGGCCTCCCTTCACCAGCGCCGAGTCGCGCCGACGCAGCTTCGCGTCGCGGAAGAAGCCTGCCGCCGAGAAGCTCAGCCCCTGGTTGGTGTTGTTGACGAAGCGAAGCCGCACCGGCTCTCCGGCTTTCAGCCGCACTTCGCCGGGCTGAATGTCGTAGGTCGTCAGCAGCACGTCATATTCGGGCGCCATCCGCCAGTCCTGGGCCGCGGCGGGCACGGCGAGGAAGGCAAGGGCGAACGGGATGAGCAAGGGTCGCATTCGCAAGCCTCTAGCACGGCTCCTCGCCTCTTGTCCTCCCTCGGCGCTCAGCGCATGAGACTAGAATGAAGTCTCTCCTCCCGCTGCTCGCCCTTGCACTTGCCTTCGCCCCGGCGACCACTCACGCCAAGCTCTCCGCCGCTGAAGCGCGCATGGTGCGAACGGTGGACCAGGAACAGTCCCGCTCGGTCGCCCTGCTCGAGCGGCTGGTGAACCAGAACAGCGGGTCGCTGAACCTGTCCGGGGTGGAGGCGGTCGGCCGGATGATGCGCGCCGAGCTCGAGCCGCTCGGCTTCACCGTGCGCTGGGTACCGATGGCGGAGGTCGGCCGGGCCGGCCATATCGTCGCCACGCACAGGGGCAGCGGCCGCGGCAGGCGGATGCTGCTCATCGGCCATCTCGACACCGTGTTCGAACCGGACAGCCCCTTTCAGCGCTTCGTCCTCAAGGATTCCGGAACTGCCGAGGGTCCCGGCGTTGGCGACGACAAGGGAGGAATGGTCGTCATGGTCGCCGCCCTTCGCGCAATGCATGCCGCAGGGACTCTGAAGGCCGCCGATATCGAGATCGTCCTCACCGGCGACGAGGAGGATGCAGGCAATCCCATCGAGATCGCCCGCCGGGACCTCGTCGCCGCCGCCGGCCGCGCCGACGTGGCGCTGGATTTCGAGGGTCTCGCGCAGGAGGAAGGCCGCGACATGGGGTCGATCGCCCGTCGCGGCTCCGCTTCCTGGCAAGTCACCGCGAAAGGACGGACCGGCCATTCGAGCGGCATTTTCAGCCCCTCCGCCGGCAACGGCGCGATCTACGAGCTCACGCGGATCCTCGCCGCCTTCCGCTCCGAGCTTCCGGAGCCCAACCTCACCTTCAACGTGGGCCTGGTGGCCGGGGGAACGACCGCGGAGCTCGACCGCGACCTCATCCGCGCCGCCGCCACGGGCAAGACCAACATCATCCCCCCCATCGCCATCGCACGCGGCGACCTTCGCGCCCTGTCGCTCGAGCAGCAGCAAAGGGTGATGGCGAAGATGCGGGAGATCGTCGGCAGGCATCTGGCCGGAACCGAGGCCGAGATCGCGTTCGACGACGGCGCCTATC
>DASVTA010000305.1:0-3678 GCA_036387815.1 Allosphingosinicella sp. | reverse complement strand
TCGTGTTCTTGCGGCGGCCGTAATAGCCCTTCGCCTGCTCCAGGATCCGTTTGTGACGAGCCTTGGTCGTCACGCCCCTTTTGACGCGTGCCATGTCTCAAATACCTCCTAGTTCAGGCCGTAGGGCGCCCAGAGCTTCACCCGGGCCGTGTCGGCCTTGGCGAGAACTTCGGTGCCGCGGTTCTGGCGGATGTACTTGGCGTTATGGCTGATCAGCCGGTGGCGCTTGCCGGCGACTCCGTGCTTCAGCTTGCCGGTGGCGGTGAGCTTGAAGCGCTTCTTGACGCCGCTCTTCGTCTTCAGTTTGGGCATTTTCGTCTCCTTGTGCGCCCAGCGGCGCGACGTTTGAGAACGGCCACGGCAGCCCTATCGGCCGGGCCGTTCGTTTCTTCCAAAGCTGGAAAGAAGCGGCGCCTATAGAGGGGGGCATGCCTGAACGCAAGGACGTAGCCGCTCTCCCCCGTCATGCTGAACTTGTTTCAGCATCCAGGGTCGAGCCGCCGAGCGGGCGGAGAACTGGACCCCGAAACAAGTTCAGGGTGACGGCCCCGACTGTCATCAACGACACATTTCTCCGAGCCGTCCGACATTGGGCTGCAATGCAGCACGGCTAACCGGCCCCAACGCCGCCTCCTGGCGGAAAGTTGGAGTGAGCCATGCCAAAGCCGGTAACTGCCCCCGACGAGACGCTGCTCGGCGCCTGCTATGCGGTAGGGGCGCATTTCGGCTTCGACCCCGCCTGCCTGCGGCTCCTGTTCGCCTTTGCAATATTGTGGAGCCCGGCGCTCGGCCTGATCGCCTACGCGGCGCTGACCGCGATCGTCACCTTGTGGCGGTGGAGGGTGCCGGCCCCTTCCCGGCCGGCGGGGCGGCTTATCGATCGGCGCTACCAGGGGATAGGCGCGCCCCGATAATCGACGAAAGCCCCGGATTCGCTTCTGGGAAGCCCGGCGATTACCCGGCGCATCCCGGCGACGCTCTCCTCCGCCGACAGCGGGGCACCGGCGCCGCCCATGTCCGTCTGCACCCAGCCGGGGTGGATCAGGAGCAGGGTCACCGGCCGCTCGCGCCATCCGAGCGAAAGTGCCCGCCAGGCGGCGTTGAGGGCGGCCTTGGACGCCCGGTAGCCGATATAGCCGCCCGAACTGTCATCGATGCTGCCCATCCGGCTGGAGACCGCCGCCATCCGCCCGCCGGCGGCTTCGACGAGCGGAAGCAGAGCCTCGGCGAGGAGCGTTGGGGCGACCGCGTTGACCGCGTGCACCTCCTGCCAGGCTTGCGCATCGTCGCGGCTCCGGATCGATCTGGCTCTGGAGATGCCGGCATTGGCGACGAACAGGTCGAGCGGCTCCCCGGCTAATTGTGCAGGAAACGCCTCCAGCGCCGCGAAGTCGCGCATGTCCAGCGGCTCGACCCTCACGCCCAGCGCGGCGAGATCCCCCGCCCTGGCGGGCTCGCGGACGGTGGCGACCACCTCCCAGCCCTCGGCCGCGTATTGGCGTGCCAGTTCAAGGCCGATGCCCCTCCCGGCGCCCGTCACGAGGACCCGCGGCATCAGTCGAACAGGCTCGAGACGCTGGTTTCGTCGGCGATCCGCTTGATCGCTTCGGCAAGCAGCGGCGCGATCGGCAGGGCGCGGATCCGCGGGCTCGCCGTCGCCTCCTGGCTGAGCTGGATCGAATCGGTGATGACGAGCTCGGTGAGCTGCGAGTTCTCGACCCGGCTGACGGCCGCGCCCGACAGGACTCCGTGGGTGCAGTAAGCGACGACGTCCTCGGCGCCCGCCTCGTGAAGGGCGGCCGCGGCATTGCACAAGGTCCCGGCCGAATCGACGATGTCGTCGACGAGGATGCAGAAGCGGCCGGAGACGTCGCCGATGATGTTCATCACCTCCGATTCCCCCGGCTTCTCCCGGCGCTTGTCGACGATCGCGAGCGGCGCGTTGGCGAGCCGTTTGGCGAGCGCTCTTGCGCGCACCACCCCGCCCACGTCGGGGGAGACGACGGTGATCGCCCGACCGTTGAAGCGCTGCTTGATGTCTTCGGACATGACCGGCGCGCCGTAGAGATTGTCGGTCGGGATATCGAAGAAGCCCTGGATCTGGCCGGCGTGGAGATCGACGGAGAGGACCCGGTTGGCGCCGGCGACGGTGATCAAATTGGCCACCAGCTTGGCGGAGATCGGCGTCCTCGGCCCCGGCTTCCGGTCCTGCCGGGCATAGCCGAAATAGGGAAGCACGGCGGTGATCCGCTTCGCCGAAGCGCGCCTCAGAGCGTCGATGCAGATCAACAGCTCCATCAGATTGTCGTTGGCCGGATAGGAGGTGGACTGGACGACGAACACGTCCTCGCCGCGGACATTCTCGTGAATCTCGACGAACACCTCCTCGTCCGCGAAGCGGCGGACGCTGGCTTCGGTGACCGGAAGCTCGAGATAGGCGGCGATGCTCTTCACCAGCGGCAGGTTCGAGTTGCCGGCCATCAGCTTCATGATATCGTCCCCGCGAGGGTGCCGGGGGCCGAGTCCCCGTCCTCGCCGGGGCTCTTAAAGGAGCCGGCCTTCCTGTCAAACCCGCCGCTGTCCTTCGCGCCCAGCGCCTCGCGCACGGCGGGGAAGAAGGCCCGCGACACCGGAATCGAGTTGCCGCCGCGGAGCCGCAGCCGGGCGCTGCGCCCGCCGCGTTCGAGGGCTTCCATCGCGTCGAAGGCCGCCCACCAGCTGCGGTGGACCTGGATTCCAGTGCCGCGGAGCTCGTCCACCGCGTCGCGGAAGCGCATCAGTATGAGGGTCGAACCGAGCGCTGTCCGCGCCTCGACATAATGGTCCCGCATCTGGAGCGAGAGGAGCTCGCGCCCAAGCGCGGGGGGCAGGCGCTTCAGGAACGGGTTGTCGTCGCGCGCGGCTTGCAGGGCGGGGCGGTCCGCGGCCGCCGCGGCCTCCGGCTCGGCCTCGGAGGGGGACGGCGAGGAACGAAAGACGAGCCGCATCAGCAGGTGGATGCAGATTCCGAGGAACGCGACCTGGCCGTAGAGCAGAAGGAAGCGGCTTCCGCTCCAGAAGTCGGTGCGCGTGATCTGGGAGAGCGCGAAAGCGATGACCGTGGCCAGGGGCAACGAGGCGACCACCGCCACCAGGAGGACGGCCAGCCAGGAGGGGACCCGGGTTTCCTCGGTGAGCCATTGGGCGACGGCCGAAACGGGGCGGAAGATGAGCCAGCCGGCGAGGACGAAGCCCACCCAGAAGAAAAGCCGACCCGGCGCCGCCAGGGCGTCGCTGCCGAACGGTCCGACGAGGCCGAGCAAAGTCCCGACCGCCGCAAGGACGAAGAGCTCGATCGCGAGTCGTCGCAGCCGCCCCATTCCTCTTTCCGTCCCATTCACGCTTCGCGAACGGGACGAATAGCGCGAAACCCCCGGTTGGCGAAAGAGAAGCGCCCGCCGGCGACTTCGCTGTTGCCGTCGAACGGCCGCGCGCCATGCTCGCCTCCTATGCGGCAACGGGCCGCCGGAGGATGGACGATGGCAGTTCTGGAACCTGTGGGCCGCGGCGGCTGGGGCCGGCCGGCGGCGGCGCTGGCGGTCGCAACGGCGGCCACCTTGTTGTTATGGGGCCTTTCGCTGCTCATCGAGCGGCCAAGGCTGGCGCCCGCCGGGGGAAGCCGAGGTCGCGCTCTACGTC
>DASVTA010000304.1:0-4847 GCA_036387815.1 Allosphingosinicella sp. | reverse complement strand
GGCGGCGCAGGGCGGCTATATCGCCGAGGGCTATGACTGCGCGCTCGACGATCTGCGCGCCACCGGCGGCGAGGGCCGCCGGGCCATCGCCGGCCTCGAGGCCCGCTATCGGCAGCAGACCGGAATCGCCACCCTCAAGATCCGCCACAACGGGGTGCTGGGCTTCCATATCGAGGTTCCGGCCCGCCACGCCGATCCTCTGATGGCGGTGGATTCGGGCTTCACCCATCGCCAGACCCTGGCCGGAGTCGTCCGGTTCAATGCGCCGGACCTGCACGACCAGGCGATGAGGGTCGGCCAGGCCGGAGCCCACGCCCTCGCCGCCGAAGCCGCGCACCTGGAGGAACTGACCCGGGCGGCGCTCGCCCGGGCGGAGCCGATCGCCGCGGCGGCCGACGCGCTCGCTCGCCTCGACGTCGCCGCCGCGCTGGCCGAGCGGGCCGTGGAGGGCGGCTGGTCGAGGCCGCGATTCGCCGGGCACAATTGCTTCGACATCGAAGGCGGCCGCCACCCGGTCGTCGAGGATTCGCTCCGGTCCTCGGGCGCCCGATTCGTCTCGAACGATTGCTGCCTATCCGAGGAGGAGCGCCTGTGGCTGGTGACGGGCCCCAACATGGGCGGCAAGTCGACCTTCCTTCGACAGAACGCCCTGATCGCCGTCCTAGCCCAGGCCGGCGCCTACGTTCCCGCCGCCCGGGCCACACTGGGCGTCGTCGACCGCCTGTTCAGCCGCGTCGGCGCCTCCGACAACCTCGCCCGCGGCCGCTCCACCTTCATGGTCGAGATGGTCGAGACCGCCGCCATCCTCAGCCAGGCGACCGAGCGAAGCTTCGTCATCCTGGACGAAGTGGGCCGGGGCACCTCCACCTACGACGGCCTCGCCATCGCCTGGGCGGTGACCGAGGCGATTCACGACCGCAACCGCTGCCGCTGCCTGTTCGCCACCCATTATCACGAGCTGACGAGGCTCGCGGAGCGTCTCGACGCCCTCTCTTTGCACCATGTGCGGGCGCGCGAATGGAAGGGCGACCTCGTCCTGCTCCACGAAGTGGCGAAGGGTCCGGCCGACCGGAGCTACGGCCTCGCCGTCGCAAAGCTCGCGGGGCTTCCCGCACCGGTTCTCGCCCGCGCGCGGTCGGTCCTTGAGAAGCTCGAGCGGGGCCGCGCCGCCACCGGCGGGATCGCCGCCGGGCTGGACGACCTGCCGCTGTTCGCTGCAACCGTCCAGCAGGAGGAGGCGCCGCCGGATCCACTGCAGGCCGCGCTCTCCGGAATCGACGCGGACTCGCTTAGCCCGCGCGAGGCGCTGGATCTCGTTTACCGGCTGAAGCGGCTCGCCGCCGGCGAAGGCTGATGGCCACGCGCTTCGCCTCGGTGCCGGGCAAGAGGTCGATCGTCGACAGGCGCGCGCTGGCCGACGCGCTCGCCGCGAACCGCGGCGGCGGCGCGGCCATTCTCAAGCAGGCGCTGGCGCAAGGACGGGCGGAGATCGCCCGCCGCTTCGCCGAACGACCCTACGCCGGCAGCGAGACCGCCGCCGCCTATGCCTTCCTCTCGGACCAGGTGGTCCGCCTCGCTTATGAGCATGCCGTGGCCGGGCTGGCCCCGCCGGAGCCGGGAGACCGGCTGCTCCTGCTCGCGGTCGGCGGCTACGGCCGGGGCGAGATGGCGCTGCATTCCGACGTGGACATCGCCTTCGTCACTCCGGAAGCGCCCGGCCGCTGGGCGAAGGAAGCAGTCGAGGCGATCCTCTACCTCCTCTGGGACCTGGGACTGAAGCTCGGCCCCTCCACCCGGTCGGTGGACGAGCTGGTCGCGCTCGCCGGCTCCGACCATACGGTCCGTACGGCCTTGCTCGAGGCACGGTGGCTGTGGGGCGACGAGCCCCTGTTCGACGAGGTCCAGGGCCGCTTCTGGAGCGAAGTGGTGGCGGGCAAGGCGAAGAGCTTCGTCACCGAAAAGCTGGAGGAGCGCAACGCGCGCCATCGCCGGATGGGCGACAGCCGCTACGTGGTCGAGCCGAACGTGAAGGAAGGCAAGGGCGGCCTTCGGGATCTCCACACCCTCTTCTGGATCGGCAAATATGCCTATCAGGTGCGCAGCGTCGCCGACCTCGTCGGAGTGGGTCTTCTGTCCCGGACCGAGCTGCACCAGTTCCAGCGGGCCGAACGCTTCCTGTGGGCGGTGAGATGCCAGCTCCACCTCGTCGCCGGCCGCGCCGAGGAGCGGCTGACGTTCGACTACCAGCGCGAGATAGCCGCCCGCATGCGCTACGCGAACCGCCCGGGCAAGTCCCCGGTCGAGCGCTTCATGCGCCACTATTTCCTGCACGCGAAGACGGTCGGCGATCTCACCGGGGTGTTCCTCGCCCATCTCGACGACAAGTTCGCCCGGAAAGGCGGCCGCTTCGGCCTGCCGACGATCCGCCGCCGCCCGAGCCGGCTCGAAGGTTTCGTCCTCGACCGCGGCCGGCTGGCCCTGCCGGGCGACGATTTCTTTCGGGAGGACCCGGTCCGCCTGCTCCAGATCTTCGCCCTGGCGGACCTTTACGGGCTGGAAATCCACCCGCTGGCGATGCGCGCCGCTGCCCGGGACTCCAAGCTCGTGGACCAGGAAGTCCGGGCCGATGCCCGCGCGAACGCCTTCTTCCTCGATGTCCTGACCAGCAAGCGGGACCCGGAAACGGTGTTGAGGTGGATGAACGAGGCCGGTGTGTTCGGGCGCTTCGTTCCCGATTTCGGCCGAGTCGTCGCCCAGATGCAGTTCGACATGTACCACCATTATACGGTCGACGAGCATTCGATCCGGGCGATCGGCCTGCTCTCCCGCATCGAGAAAGGCGAGCTCAGGGAGGATCACCCGCTCGCCACCGCGCTCCTGCGCCATATCGCCTCGCGCCGCGCCCTCTACGCCGCCGTCCTGCTCCACGACATCGCCAAGGGACGCGGGGGCGACCACAGCCTCTTGGGCGCGGAGGTGGCGAGGGCGCTTTGCCCGCGCCTCGGGCTCACCGAGGCGGAGACGGAAACGGTCGCCTGGCTGGTGCGCTGGCACCTGCTCATGTCGGCCACCGCCTTCAAGCGCGACCTTTCCGATCCCCAGACGATCCAGGACTTCGTCGCCCGGGTGAAAAGCCCCGAACGCCTGCGCCTTCTCTTCGTCCTCACCGCGGTCGACATCCAGGCGGTGGGGCCCGGCGTCTGGAACGGCTGGAAGAGGCAGTTGCTTCGCGAGTTGTTCGACGCCGCCGAGGAGGCCCTGCGCCTCGGCCACAAGCAGAAGGGCCGGAGCGAGCGAATCGCCGCCATCCAGGCGGGGCTGGCGGCCCGGCTCGGCTGGGAAGATGCCCGCTTCGCCCGCCACGCCTGGCGCCTTCCCGACAGCTACTGGCTCGCGGAGCCGATCGACGTGCTCGAGAACAACGCCGCGCTGATCGATTCGGCGGACCGCGCCCCCGCCAGGACCCGGCCGCTCAAGGCTTCGGTGCAGGAGGAGCGCGGCGCCACCCTCCTCAGCGTCTACGCCAAGGACCGGCCCGGCCTCTTCTACCGCCTGAGCGCGGCGATCAGCCTCGGCGGCGCCAACATCATCGACGCCCGGATCCACACCACGGTCGACGGGATGGCGGTCGACAACTTCCTCATCCAGGATACCCAGGGCGGACCGTTCGCGGACCGCCACCAGCTCAAGCGCCTCGAGGAAGCCGTTCTCCGGGCGGTCGAGGGACAGGAGCCGTCCATGGACAGGCTCGAGGCCAAGGCCCTGCCCCTGCTTCGCGCCGAGGCCTTTCCGATCCAGCCCGCCGTCTTCGTCGATAACCAGGCGTCGAGCCGCTACACCGTGGTGGAGGTCAATGCGCGCGACAGGGCCGCCCTCCTCACCGGACTCGCCCGGGCGCTCTACGAATCGAAGGCCGCGCTCCACAGCGCCCATATCGCCACCTATGGCGAGCGCGCCGTCGACGTCTTCTACCTGACCGATCTCGCGGGCGAGAAGCTCGTCAGCCCGACGCGGCTGAAGGCGCTCCAGGCCAACCTTCTAAAGGCGGCGAGCGAGCCCGCCTGCCTTCCCATGCGAAGCATGGGGAGGGGGACGGCGCGAAGCGTGGTGGAGGGGTAGAAGCCTACCAGCTCCGTGGTTCTGGGCTGGATCCGCAGAGTCCGCGCCAGTGACCCCTCCACCACCCTTCGGGTGGTCCCCCTCCCCCACCGCTTCGCGGCAGGGAGGCAAGCTTACGCGCGATGCCAGTCGCGCCGCAGCCGGGTCGAGGCGATGAAGTAGATGAGGGCGCTCAGGACGTAGAAGCCGAGGCCGTAGAGGATGGAAAACTGGAGGGCGTCTTCGCCGTGCGCCGCCGTCATCCGGTCGGACATGAAGCCCAGGAAGAAGATCCCGAAGCCGATTCCGATCAGATTGTTGATGAACAGGAAGCTCGCCGAGGCCGTCGCCCGCATGTTCGGCGGAACGATATGCTGGACCGCGGCGATCACCGGGCCCAGCCATGCCAGAGCCAGCATCTGGCCGATCGTGAACAATATCCAGCCCACCGTGAGCGACGGCGCGAACAGCCCGAAGGCGAAGCAGGGCGCGGCGATGAGGAAGCACACCGCCGGCACCATCGCATAGGCGCCTGGATTGCCCTGTGCGGTGCGGTCGCCGATCCAGCCGCCGAGCAGGGTGCCGGCAACTCCGCCGACAAGGACGATCGACCCGTAGAACCAGCCGACCTCGGCGAGCTCGAGCCCGAAGCTCCGGCTGAAGAAGCTCGGAAGCCAGAAGATGAGGCCATAGCCGAGGATCGAGCCGGATGCGGCGCCGAAGGACAGGAGCCAGAAGCTCGGCGTGCG
>DASVTA010000303.1:0-3796 GCA_036387815.1 Allosphingosinicella sp. | reverse complement strand
TCGTTGACCGCGAAGCTCATCGCCAGCGTCGGCGGGTCGATCGGCCGCGCCGCGATGGCTCGGGTCACGGCCATTTCGGCGATGGTGTTGGAGACGGTCGCCCTGGTGAGCCCGGCGATGGCGACGATGTCGCCCGCCTCGGCCGTCTCCACCGGCACCCGCTCCAGGCCGCGGTAGGCGAAGACCTTGGTGGCGCGCCCGGTCTCGACTTCGTTGTTGTCGACGTCGAGCGCCTTGATCGGCATGTTGACGTTGAGCCGGCCGCTCTCGATCCGCCCGGTGAGGATCCGGCCGAGGAAGGGGTCGCGGTCCAGGAGAACTCCGATCATCCGGAAGGGGCCTTCGGGATTGGCCTCCGGCGCCGGGATGTGGCTGACGATCGCTTCGAACAGGGGGTTGAGGTCGCCTTCGCGGACGTCGTCGGAGAGCCCGGCATAGCCGGCCCGGCCGCTCGCATAGAGGGTGGGGAAGTCGAGCTGCTCGTCGGATGCCTCGAGCGTCAGGAACAGCTCGAACACCTCGTCCAGCACCGCCGCGGGGCGAGCGTCGGGCCGGTCGATCTTGTTGACGACGACGATCGGCCTCAGGCCCAGAGCGAGCGCCTTGCCGGTGACGAACTTGGTCTGAGGCATCGGCCCCTCGGCCGCGTCGACGAGCAGGATCACTCCGTCGACCATGGAGAGGATCCGCTCGACCTCGGCGCCGAAATCGGCGTGTCCGGGCGTATCGACGATGTTGATATGGGTCCCCCGCCACTCGACCGAGGTGCATTTGGCGAGGATGGTGATCCCCCGCTCCTTCTCCAGGTCGTTGGAATCCATGGCGCGCTCTTCCACGCGCTGGTTGTCGCGGAAGGTGCCGGACTGGCGGAAAAGCTGGTCGACGAGCGTCGTCTTGCCGTGATCGACGTGCGCGATGATGGCCACGTTGCGGAGGCTCATGAATTTAGATCTCTCGGGTGAAGAAGGGTTGGCGGGGCCATAAGCAGATCAATGCGGCGCGACAAGGGCAGGTTCCGGGATTCGTCATTCGTCAGCACGTCGCCACCCATCCGTTCAACCGCTCCACGGTCACGCTGAACTTGTTTCAGGGGCCGGTCCCCCGCCCGCGGAAGGGCTGGATCCTCCGGGAAACGGTCATCCCGGCGAAAGCCGGGACCTTGTGAAGACCCGCCGAGCCTTCTCGTCCTGAGGTCCGGCGTTCGCCGGGATGACGGCAGCCCATCAATAGAAAATTAACCATGGACTGCCAAACCCCTCCCAAGACCAAGAACGAGGGAGAAGCGAAGGTGCAGGGGGTCAGGAAAAAGGCGGCTACGGAAACGCCGGTGGGCTTCGTTCCTCAGGCGGGCGCCGGAGCGCTGGAGCTCACCATCGTCATTCCCTGCCTCAACGAGGCCGAGACTCTCGCCCAGGTGATCGACCGGGCGCGGCGCTTCCTTCACGCCTACGACGTGTCGGGCGAAGTGATCGTCGCCGACAACGGCTCGACCGACGGCTCCACGGCCATAGCCATCGGCGCCGGCGCACGAGTCGTGCCGGTGGCCGAGCGCGGCTACGGCGCCGCCCTTCGCGCCGGGATCGACGCGGCGCGCGGCACCTACGTCGCCATGGCCGACGCCGATTGCAGCTACGATTTCATGGACCTGATGCCGTTCCTCGAGCGGCTCCGCGCCGGAACCGAGCTGGTCGTGGGCAACCGCTTCCTGGGCGGGATCGGCAAGGGCGCGATGCCGCCGCTTCACCGCTATCTCGGAAACCCCGTGCTAAGCCTCGCCGGGCGCGTCTTCTTCCGGGCGCCGATCGGCGACTTCCATTGCGGCCTTCGTGCCTTCCGCCGCGACTCGATCCTCGGGCTCGGCCTTTCGTCCCCGGGAATGGAATTCGCCTCGGAGATGATCGTCAAGGCGCAGCTCGCCGGCGTTTCCATGTCCGAAGTGCCGGCGACCCTCGCCAAGGACGGCCGGTCGCGGCCGCCGCACCTCAGGAGCTGGCGCGACGGCTGGCGCCACCTCAAGTTCCTGCTGCTGTTCGCGCCCCGCTCGCTCTACCTCTATCCAGGCCTGGGCCTGTTTGCCCTAAGCTTCGCCGTCTTCCTCGGCCTGCTGCCCGGAGACGTTTCGGTCGGGACCGTCCGCTTCGGGGTCCACAGCCTGCTCTTCGCGGGCGCCGGGATGCTGATCGGTGCCCAGATGATGAGCTTCGGCCTTCTGGCCGGGCTGTTCGGGGCACGGGAGCGTTACTGGTCCGCGGGGCGCGGCCTCGAGCGGGCCCGAGCCTTCCTCACCATCGACAAGGGCTCGCTGATCGGCGGAGCGATGATGCTCGCCGGGCTCGCCGGAGCGATCGTCGCTCTGGCGTCCTGGGCGGGAGCGGGCTTCAGCGACATGAACCCCGATACGCTGATGCGACTCTCCATCCCGTCGGTGCTCTCGGCCGGGATCGGGCTTCAGCTGATGCTGACTTCCTTCCTGCTCGAGCTCCTCGCCCATCCCGCCCGTGACGCCCAGAAGTAGGCCCGTCGTGGAACTTGCCGAAACCCGCCTGCCGCTCGCCGCCCTCCCGCCCGCCTCGACCCGCAAAAAGTCGGCGGCAAGGGCCGGACCGCTTAGCTGGCTGATGCAGCGCCCGGGCCTGTGCTACTGGGCGGCCGCCTTGATCGTTCTTGGCCTCGAGGCGCTTCACGCCGCCGGCGGGCATTTCCTCAACCAGACCTCGCGCGACATCTGGCAGCATCTCGCCTCGCTCCGCGCGCTGATCGAGAATCCGGCCGATCCGGCCAATCCGTTCGTTCCGATCGACGCTGGAAGCCGGCACTTCCATCCTTACTGGGTCGCGATCGCGCATGTGGCCCGGGCGCTCGGGTGGAACGAGTGGCAGGCGCTCGCCTTCGCCGGCTTCGTCAGCGCCGGCACGATCGCCGCCGGCATCTGGGCTTTCGGCCGCGCTTTCTACAAGTCTCCCTGGGGGCCGCTCGCCTTGCTCGCGGCGGTGACCTTCGGCTGGATGCTTCCGTTCAGCCACACCGGCTACCATTCTCCCGGCACCTTCATCGAAGGCATCGCCTATCCGGCTGCGCTTCTAGTCGGCCTCTCCCTGCTGCTCTGGGCGCTGGTCATCCGCGCGCTGGAACGTCCGAAGGTCGCCCTCGCCATCGTTCCGCTGGCCGCCTTCATGCTCGCCACCCACCAGCTCGGCGCCGGGATCGGCTTCATGGCGGCCGGCTGCTTCATCCTTCTTTGGCCGGAAGGGTCGCTGAAGGCGCGCGCCATCGTCTGCGCCGCCTTCGCCGCCGGAATCGCCCTCTCGATGGCCTGGCCCTATCACAGCCCGTTCGAAGCGATCGCCCGCGCCGCCGGCCAGAGCTGGAGCGGCGGGATCGACTTCTACCATCCGCTGCTGCTGACCACGGCGTTCGTCCCTTCCGCATTCGGCCTGTGGGGGCTTCGCCACCCGCGATTCGCGCGGACCGGCCTTCCGGTGCTCGCCGCCTTCGTGCTCTTCGCCGCGATCTTCGCGCTCGGCTGGTTCGGGATCCTCATCGCCACCCGCTTCGTCATGCCGGCGGTGCTGATGCTCCACATCGGCCTTGGCGCCCTCGTCCTCGCCCTCTTCAGCGACTGGCGCGCTCTTCCCAGGGCGGGTCAGCTTGGCCTGTTCGGCTTCACCTTCTTCTGTGTGATGGTCTTCGCGACCTTCACCCGCAACCAGCTCGCGCACGAGCAGAGGGATGCGAGCCGCCAAGGCAACGCCTACGCCTCGGCCCTCGCGCTCACCCGCGACATTCCGGATCAGGA
>DASVTA010000302.1:0-5479 GCA_036387815.1 Allosphingosinicella sp. | reverse complement strand
CCGCCGGCCCATCCCGGGCCGACCCTCAAGGTGCTCGGTTCGCTCGTCCAGCAGCCGGGCCTCCCCGTAGGCGACGACGTGCAGCGGACGGCGCGGGAGGGGCTCGAAATCCTGCCGCTGGCTTTCGAACCCTTCTTCGTCGCGGCCCGCGCGGCCGAGAAGAAGGGCGACCTTCCCCGCGCCATCGCGCTGCTCGAGGAGGCGCGCCGCCGCCGGCCGACCTACCCGGCGGTGCGCATGCAGCTTGCCGCTTATTATACCAATGCCCGGCGCTACGATGAGGCGCTTCTCGAGATCGACGTGATCCTGCGCCGCAACGAGGAGCTCCGGCCCGCCCTGCTGCCCGAGCTCACCAAGCTTGTCGCGGACCCCCGCGGCCGCCAGGCCCTTTCGTCGATCCTGGCCCGGAACCCGCCGTGGGCGGAGGAATTCTTCGCCGCCGCCGGCACCCGCAAGGTCGACCCCGCCCACGCCCGGGACCTCCTGCAGCGGATCCGCGCCTTGAAGCGGAGCGGGAATCTGCAGCTTGAAAACCAGCTGGTCCTGCAAAGCCAGTCCGCCACGGGCGATTATGCCGGCGCCCGGCAGACCTGGCTCGCGGCCCTTCCGGAAAGCGAGCGGGCCGGGAGCCGCTTCCTGTTCGACGGCACTTTCCGGGGCGTCAAGGCGCCCAAGCCGTTCGGCTGGCAGTTCAACGATTCGGAAGCCGGACGGGCGGAGCCGGCGAAGGACGGGCAGCGGACCTATCTCGACGTCGCCTATTTCGGCGGCCGCGCCTTGGTACTGGCCGAGCAGACGCTCGCTCTGGCGCCCGGCCGCTACACGATCTCGGCGATCGCCAGGAGCCCGAACGGGATCACGTCCGGTCAGCTCTTCTGGCGTCTCACCTGCCAGCCGGGAGGCTCGCGCATAGCCGTGCTCGACCTGTCCAGGGCCGCTTCGAACGACCGCCGCTTCGGCGCGGCCTTCACCGTTCCCGCTTCCGGATGTCCCGGCCAGGCACTCGCCCTAGTCGCCGAACCGGGAGACGTGGCGACCGTCGCCAATCTCGAAATCCCCCGAGTGGAGATCGGCCGATGACGGCGCGCTTCCCGACCTTCGCCGCCGGGGGCTATCTCGCCGCCTGCCTGCTTCTGGGGGGCGCAAGCGCGGCCGGAGCGGCGGCGAACGCGCTCCTCCAGCTGGTAGGCCTCGCCCTCATCCTCACTTTCCTCTTCAGGCGCGACTTCACGCTGCCCCACGGGTCCAGGGGGCCGCTCTGGATCGGCGCCGGGCTACTGCTGGTCGGCCTGCTGAGCCTGGTCCCGCTCCCGGGCGGGCTGGGATCGGGACTGCCGCTTCGCGCGCAGCTGATGGAAGCCTTCCGTCTGATGGATGTCGAGACGCCCTCGCTGGCGGCGTCGCTGGCGCCGCCCTCGACCCTCTATTCCCTGCTCCATCTGCTCCCGCCGGCCGCGATGTTCCTGCTGGTGCTCCAGCTGACGAACGAGGAGCGGCGGCGGCTGCCGCCGGTGCTGCTGGCGGTGGCCGGGGTTTCGGTCGTCCTTGGAGCCTTCCAGCTGATGGGCGGGACCGGATCCCCGCTTCGCCTCTACGCCATCACCAACGTGACCGCTCCGGTGGGCTTCTTCTCCAACGCCAATCACGAAGCGACCCTGCTCCTGTGCGCCCTGCCGCTGGCCGCCTTCATCGCCGGACGGATGGCGTCTCGGCGCTCGCGCTCCAAGCGCAGCGGCGGCGCCATCATCAGCGTCGCAATCGCCATCTTCATCGTCGCCGGAATCGCGATCAGCGGCTCGAGCGCCGGCTACGCTTTGGCCGTGCCGACCGCCATGGCGAGCTTCCTCATCTATCGGCGCTCGGTCGCCGGCCGAGTGGCCAAGGGCTGGTGGGCGGCGCTTGCCGTCGCGGCGGTCCTCTTCGCCTTCGCCGGCCTTCAGGGCCCCCTGGGCAAGGAGGCCTTCGAGGCGGATGTCACCTCGCAGCCGTCGAGCCGCCGTGTGCTGGCCGCGACGACGACCGAGATCATCCGCGATTCCTTCCCGCTGGGCACCGGCCTCGGCACTTTCTCGACCGTCTACCGCCGCTACGAGGATCCCAACCGGATCACTCGGCAATATGCCAATCACGCCCATAACGATTATCTGGAAGCGGTGCTGGAGCTGGGAGCCGCCGGCGTTCTCCTCATCCTGGCCTTCCTGTTCTGGTGGGGGAGGCGCTCCTGGCAGGCATGGATGCGCGACTTCCCGGGAGCGGGGCTTGCCCGCGCCGGCTCCGCGATGGTCGGGATCGTCCTTGCCCATTCCATCGTCGATTACCCGATCCGGACGGCGGCCATCGCCGCGGTGTTCGCGCTCGGCTGCGCGCTGATGGTGCCGCCGGTGGCGAGGCGCAGCCGGGAAGAGCCCGCCGAGGAGGAGGGCTCGGCCCCGCTTCGGCACATCGAGGCCGCATGAGCCTCCCCGCGGGGGCCTGGAGATCGAAGGAGCTTTCACGACGTGTTGATCGAACGGGCCCCGCTGGCCGACCTGCTCGTGCTGACGCCCAAATTCCATCGCGACGAGCGCGGCTTCTTCACCGAGAGCTATAACCGCCGCGCCTTCGACGAGGCCGCCGGTTCGAAGGTCGAGTTCGTCCAGGACAATCACAGCCGTTCGACCCGAGGCGTGCTTCGCGGCCTCCATTATCAGCTGCCGCCGAGCGCCCAGGGCAAGCTGGTGCGGGTGGTGGCCGGCGAGATTTTCGACGTCGCGGTGGACATGCGCCGGACCTCGCCGAGCTTCGGCCGCTGGTTCGGCCTCGTCCTTTCGGCCGAGAAGGGAAACCAGCTGTGGATCCCGGCCGGTTTCGCCCACGGCTTCCTCACCCTCAGCGAAACGGCCGACGTCCTCTACAAGGCTTCGGATTATTACGATCCGGCCTGCGAGCGCTCCGTGGCCTGGAACGACCCGGACATCGCGATCGCCTGGGACCTCGCCGCCGAGCCCATCGTCTCCGGCAAGGATGCCGCCGCGCCGCCGCTCGCCGCCGCGGAGGCGTTCGGCGATCCCGGCGGCCGATGAGCATCTCGAGGCACACGAGCTACAATCTCCTCGGCGCCCTGCTCCCGCTCGGGATCGCTTTGGTCACGGTCCCGCTCTACCTCCGGGTCGTCGGGCCCGAACGATACGGCCTGCTCTCCATCTGCTGGCTGCTGCTCGGCTATTTCGGACTCTTCGATTTCGGGATCAGCCGGGCGGTGTCGCAGAAGATCGCGTCTCTTCGCGATCAAGGCGACGAAGCGCGAAGCGAGACCTTCTGGACCGGGCTGGCCCTGACCCTGGCCCTGGCGGCGATCGCGATCCCGCTGAGCTTCCCGCTCGCGGACCTCGCTTTATCCTTCATCGACGTCCCCGCCGGACCTCTGGGCGGCGAGGTCGAACGGGCGGTCCCCTGGCTGGCCGCGGTCGTTCCGGTCGCCTTGGTCGGCGCGCTGCTCAATGGAGTTCTCACCGGCCGGGAGCGCTTCGGCACCCTCAACCTGATCGAAGGCTCGGCCAACGTCCTGCTTTCCGTCGTTCCGCTGTCGCTCGCCTGGATCTTCGGTCCGGAGCTTTGGCTCCTCCTCGCCGGCTCGCTCGCCGCCCGGCTGTTCTCGCTCACCCTGCTCGGCGCCGTCTGCGCCCGCGCCGTGCCCGTGGGGCGACCGCGCTTCCGCCGCGACCTGGTCGGGCAGCTTGCCGGCTACGGCGGCTGGGTGAGCGTCTCCAGCCTGGTCGGTCCGCTGCTGGCCATGTGGGACCGGTTCGCGATCGGAGCCGTGCTCGGGCCGAAGGCGATCTCCGTCTACGTCATACCCTTCTCCGTGGCCATCCGGCTGATCATGGCGCCGGCGGCGCTCACCAACGCGCTCTTTCCGCGATTCGCGGTCGCCTCGAAGGAGGATCTGGAAAGGCTGTGCCTGACCGCGCTTGCCGCCGTGTCCGTGGTGATGACTCCGGCCGTGCTCTTCTCGATCCTCTGCTCGGGCCCCTTCTTCAGCCTCTGGCTGGGCCGTGAAATCGGCGCTCCGGCGGCCGATATCGCCTACATCCTGCTGCCGGGCATCTGGGCGAACGGCCTCGGCCTCGTCGCGCTGTCGATCCTGCAGGGCCAGGGGAAGCCCAAGCGCGTCGCTTTGGCGCACCTCGCCGAAACCCTGCCTTATGCCGGACTGCTTTATCTGGGACTGACCTATTTCGGCCTTGCCGGCGCCGCTTTGGCCTGGAGCGTCCGGGTGGCGGCCGACGCGCTGATCCTGATCCGGCTGGCGCAAGCGCCGGTGGGCCGGCTGGCGCCTCTGCTACTCCCCGCCGTCCTGGTCGCCGCCGCGGGGGCCGCGGCGTTCCTGCTTCCGATCGACTCGATCGCCCGCTGGGTGCTGCTCGTGCTTCTCCTCGCCGCCGGCACCTTCGATTCCTGGCGCCGGCGTCCCGAAGCGCTCGACCAGTTCGTGCGCGGGGCCGCCGCGCGCCTCACCGGCGCCGCCTCGCCCGCCCGCCCCTAGTCTAGCGCCGGAACGGGCGCCCGAGCCGGCTCGACAGCGCCCGGCCCAGCAGTGGCAGCCCCGAGACGAGGAAGGTCGTGCAGGTCGTCCGGACCCACCGAGTCCGGAACGCGCGGCGATATTTGGCGATGGCCTCCCGGCGGGCGGCGTAGAAGCGCGCATCGGTGTTGCCGGCGCTCTTATGCCTGAGGTGGAAGTCGATCACATAGGCGCTTCGTCCGAGCATGTCGGCGACGATGCACAGGTCCGCCCCATAGAGATGGAAGCCTTGCATGTCGTGAGAGACGGCGAGATTGGCGTCGCGCCTGGCGACGATGAAATTCTCGTCCAGCGCCGCCGCCCGCGCCGGGAAGGGGCCGATCGCCTGGTCCGTTCCGTGCGGGTCGGAGATGCGGAGCGCCAGCTTGCCGGTCTCGGCCCCTCCCGCATTCCCGCACAGGCCCCAGGCCGGGTCGAGCTCATCCAGCTCGGCCAGCCGCTCCTCAAGCGCCGGGCGGCCCTGCTCGAGGAGGAGGATGTCCTGGTGGCACAGGATCACATAATCGCCCGCCGCCTCGGTCAGGAAGAGATTGTAGCCGGCGAAGGCGTCGAAGGCGTTGCTCTCGCTATTGTCGAGGTAGAGGAATTCGCAATCGGCGCCGCCGAACCCGTGCTCGCGAAAGGATTGGACCATCTCGGCATATTCGCCAAGGTCGGTCACCAGCGTGCAGATCGAGTAGCGGACCCTGCCGTCCCTCGGCCGGTCCGCCCGCCGCGGCTCCGGCGCGGCTGTTGTCGAGGCTTGGGTCATGCGGCTTCTTAGCCGTCCCTCCGGCCCGCGCAACTTTGCTGAGGTTGACAGGCTCCGCGCAGGCCGACCATGGGCTTCGAAATGGCAGGCGAGCACATCCGGACGGGCGCGAAGGAGCTGCGCGACTTCTATTCCGCCAAGGACGCGGGCTACTTTTCGGGCGT
>DASVTA010000301.1:0-3976 GCA_036387815.1 Allosphingosinicella sp. | reverse complement strand
TCGTGCTGTTTGGCCGGGAACCTAGCCATTAAACCCGGCAGCGCAAAGCCATAATGCATTCAGCGCGCAAGCATCGGCCCGAGCGGCCGCCCGGCGAAGATGTGGACGTGGAGGTGCGGCACTTCCTGGCCCGAGTTCATGCCGACGTTGGCGAGGAGCCGGTAGCCCGGCTCGACGAGCCCCTGCTCGCGGGCGATCCTGCCCACCGCCCGGACGAAGCCCGCTATCTCTTCGGCCGAGGCGCGTTCCGAAAAGTCGTCCCACGATACGTAGGGACCCTTGGGGATGACGAGGATGTGCACCGGCGCCGCCGGCGCGATGTCGTGAAAGGCGAGCGCATGCTCATCCTCGTAGACCCGCTTCGAAGGGATCTCTCCGCGCAGGATCCGCGCGAAGATGTTGCTCTCGTCATAGGGCCGGGTGGCGTCGATCGGCATTGCTGTCTCCTCTCCGCGCCTGAACAACGGCGGCGGGTCCAAGGCAAGCTCTCGCTTGACCCGCGAGCGCGCCTCGCTACCACATGAGGCATGCAAGGTGAGACCCCCGACAGCCTGATTCCCTACGACGAGATCGTCCAGGAGGCCCTGCGCGCCGTCGTCGGCCGGGTGCTGGGCGAGATCGAGACGACCGGGCGGCTGCCGGGCGAGCATCATTTCTACATCACGTTCAAGACCGGCGCCTCGGGGGTGGATATCCCGAGACACCTGTCGGAGCGGTTCCCCGACGAGATGACCATCGTCATCCAGAACCGCTTCTGGGACCTCAAGGTCGGCGAGGACGGCTTCGAGGTCGGCCTGAGCTTCAACCAGGCGCCGGCGCGGCTGGTCATCCCCTTCTCGGCGATCACCGGCTTCGTCGACCCGGCCGTCAATTTCGCGCTTCAGTTCCAGGCCACCGCCGAGGAAGGGGGGCCGCAGGCCCACGAAGCGGCGGAAAACGACCCGCCCGCGGCTGAGCCGGTCGAGGACGGCTCCAACGTCGTCTCGGTGGATTTCAGCCGGAAGAAGTGAGCCTGGCAAGCGGTGCGTAGGAAGAGGCCGGACGCCGCCGCCATCGTGAACATATAGACAATATTTTGTCTCCGGGAGCGGGTGCCGAGCGGCCCTCCGGCGACTTGCCGCTTCGCTGGGCGGCGGATCTTTCCCCGCGTGACGGGCGCTGTTCACGCCGCTAAGGGGCTCCCCATGATCTCCACCGCCACCCCCCGCTCCGAGACCGACAGCTTCGGCCCAATCGACGTTCCCGGCGATTCCTACTGGGGCGCCCAGACGCAGCGCTCGATCCAGAACTTCCCGTTCGGACCGCGCGAGACGATGCCGGTCGAGATCGTCCACGCGCTCGGTTTCGTGAAGCAGGCGGCGGCCCGGGTGAACGCGCGCATCGGCGGGCTCGACGCGGAGCTTGCCGAGGCGATCCAGCAGGCGGCGGGGGAAGTCGCCAGCGGAATGCATGACGACCAGTTTCCCCTCGTCATCTGGCAGACGGGGTCGGGCACACAGTCGAACATGAACGCGAACGAGGTCATCGCCGGCCGAGCCAACGAGATCCTGACTGGAACCCGCGGCGGCAAGAGCCCCGTCCATCCCAACGACCATGTCAACAAGGGCCAGTCGTCGAACGACAGCTTCCCCACGGCCATGCACATCGCCGCCGCCCGAGCCGTCGAGGCCCGGCTGATCCCCGCCCTCCAGGCGATGCACCGGCGGCTCGCCGCCCAGGCGGCGGCCTGGGACCGGATCGTGAAGATCGGCCGAACGCATCTGCAGGACGCGACCCCGCTGACGCTCGGCCAGGAATTCTCCGGCTATTCGGCGCAGGTCGAATACGCGATCGAGCGGCTTCGCGGAGTGCTTCCGCGGGTGCTCCAGCTCGCCCAGGGCGGCACCGCGGTGGGGACCGGCCTCAACGCCCCGCGGGGGTTCGCCGAGGCCTTCGCCGCCGAAGTGGCCAATCTGACCAGGCTTCGCTTCACCAGCGCCTCCAACAAGTTCGAAGGACTGGCGGCGCACGACACCCTGGTCGAGCTTTCCGGCGTGCTCAACGTGATCGCCGTGTCGCTCACCAAGATCGCCAACGACATCCGGCTCATGGGCTCCGGCCCGCGCTGCGGTCTGGGCGAGCTCAGGCTTCCCGAGAACGAGCCCGGAAGCTCGATCATGCCGGGCAAGGTCAATCCGACGCAGGCGGAGATGCTGACCATGGTGGCGGCGCAGGTGATGGGAAACCATGTCGCGGTCACCGTCGGGGGTCTGCAGGGGCATCTCGAGCTGAACGTGTTCAAACCGCTCATCGCGGCGAACGTGCTTCGCTCGATCGATCTGCTCGCCGTCGGAATGGAAAGCTTCACAGAACGCACCCTGGACGGCCTCGAGCCGGACGAAGGCCGGATCGCCGACCTGATGAACCGGTCGCTGATGCTGGTGACCGCGCTTGCGCCGGAGATCGGCTACGACAATGCCGCCGCCATCGCCAAGCACGCGCACAAGAACGGGCAGACCCTCAAGGAAGCGGGGCTGGAGCTCGGGCTGGTCGACGAGGAGACGTTCGACCGGGTGGTCAAGCCGGAGGCGATGCTGGGGCGGTAGGCGCCGCCGGCTGGCGTGCCTTGGCCGTCATTGCGAGCGCAACGAAGCAATCCAGCCGCTCGGACCTTTGAAGCTGGATTGCTTCGTAGCTTCGCTGCTCGCGATGACGGCGAAACGCCTCCGCCGGAGCAGCCACGGGCTAGACGGCCGAAAGCTCACGGGGCGCCGGCAGCGGCGCTTCGACGGTGCAGCTTATGCCTTCCGGAAGGAAATCGATCCGGGCGGTCCCGCCCAGCTCCGCGGCCAGGGCGCGCTCGATCATCCTCGTGCCGAAGCCGCGGCGGTCCGGCGGAGTGACGGGCGGGCCACCGGCCTCGCTCCAGCGCAGATGAAGCCGGCTGCCGCCGGCGGCGTCGGCGACCTCCCACTCGACGGAAACCCGTCCGACGTCGTTGGAAAGAGCGCCGTACTTGACCGCATTGGTGCACAGCTCGTGGACCGCCATGCCGATCGACACCGCCGTCCTCGGCTGGATCTTCACCTCCGGGCCACCGACCGTCAGCCGGTCCGCCGGCGCGCCGCAGCCGAGCCCAGCCTTTTCGACCACCTGGCGAAGCGAGGCGAATTCCCAATTTTCGGCGGTGAGCAGGTCATGCGCGGCGGCAAGCGCCGAGAGCCGGCTCTCGAAGGCGCGGCGCTGCCTTCCCTCCTCGCCGCCCCCGCTGAACGTCTGGACCGCGATGCTCTGGACGATCGCGAGCGTGTTCTTGACGCGGTGGTTGAGCTCGTTGACCAGCAGCCTGAGATGCTCTTCGGACCGGCGCCGCTCCAGGACCCGGCCGAGCTGCTCGCCGATGGTCCTCACCGTCAGCATCAGGTCGGCGTCGGGTTCGAACGGGCTTCGGCTGAAGAATTCCAGGATGGCGACGATCCGGCCCTCGTCCTTGATCGGGAAGCCGAAGGCGGCGGCGAAGCCGAGACCCTTGCGGGCGAAAGCCGGGTGGTTTTCGATGTCGGAGATCCAGGCCGGCTCGCTGCGTTCCACGATCATGCCGGGCAGGCCGAAGCCGGGGGTGAACCGGGTGGCGTTCGTCAGCACTTTGAGCGCGTCCGCGTCCCCGGCAATCGTCTCGTGCCATACACCCGTCGAAACGAGCTCGCCGCCGCCCGCCGCGGCGATGAGCGCATGCCCGATGGGCCAGCCGGTCATCGCGCAGATCGCCTCGAGGCAGGCGCGGAGAGCTTCATCGAACGAGTCCGTCTCGGCGGCCATGCGGGTGACGTTGAACAGAAGCTCGGCCTCGCTGGCCTGGCGCTTGAGCCGCTCCTCCGCTCTGCGGCGTTCGCTGATGTCGCGGAGGAAGCCCAGGAACAGAGCTTCGTCCGGATGCCCCGCGATGGTGATCGACAGCTCGACTGGAAACTCGCGGCCGCTCTTGTCGATTGCGCTG
>DASVTA010000300.1:0-3844 GCA_036387815.1 Allosphingosinicella sp. | reverse complement strand
GGCCGGCGCCAGCGCGAAGGCGGCGGCGGCGAGGATCAGCTTGAGCGGAGTTTTCATCTAAACCCTTCGGGACCTTGCGGACGGAGCGTAACGGATTCGGAGGTAGGGCGGCGGATTGGCGGGCCTTATAGGCAGGAGGCCGGTGCGCCTCAAGGCTCTTGGATCGCCTTGAAGCCGCCCTTTTCGCGGCCTATCACGCCGCCGGCCGCAACGGCGGGAAAAGGACTTATGGACGAAGAGGAAATCCTCGCCGAATTCCGGGCCGCCGAAGCGCTGCTCGAGGGGCATTTCATCCTCTCCTCCGGCCTCCACAGCCCGCGCTACCTCCAGTGCGCCCGGGTGCTGATGGATCCGGCGCGCGCCTCGCGCCTCGCGTCCGCGCTGGCCCACAGCCTTCCGCTGGAGGTCCGCTCCAAGGTCTCGATCGTCATCTCGCCCGCCATGGGCGGGATCATCATCGGCCATGAGATGGGCCGTTCGCTCGGCCTCGAGGCGATCTTCCTCGAACGGCCCTCCGGCACTTTCGAGCTTCGCAGGGGGTTTCGGATAAAGGCGGGGCAGAAGGCGCTGCTCGTCGAGGACGTGGTCACGACCGGCCTCAGCTCCCGGGAAGCGATCAAAGCCGTCGCCGCGGCCGGCGGCGAGGTCGTCGCCGCGGCCGCCCTCGTCGACCGGTCCAACGGCCTGGCCGACCTCGGAGTGCCCTTCTACCCGCTCATCCGCCTGGACGTGCCGGTCTACGAGCCCGAAGCGGTGCCGCCCGAGCTGGCGGCGCTCGCGGCGGAAAAGCCCGGGAGCCGGAAGGCCGCGTGAGCCGGCACCTGCGCCTCGGAGTGAATATCGACCATGTCGCGACCATCCGGAACGCGCGCGGGGGCGATTTTCCCGATCCGGTCCGGGCCGCCCTGCTCGCGGCCGAGGCGGGCGCGGACGGAATCACCGCCCATCTCCGGGAAGACCGCCGCCACATCCGCGACGAGGACATAGCCGAACTGACGGAGCGGCTGACGATCCCGCTCAACCTGGAGATGGCGGCAACCGAGGAGATGCTCGAGATCGCGCTTCGCCACCGCCCCCACGCGGCCTGCCTCGTTCCCGAGAAGCGCGAGGAGCGAACCACCGAGGGCGGCCTCGACGCGGCCGGGCAGGACAATCACCTGATGCGATTCGTCGAGCGCCTCACCGGCGCCAACATCCGCGTGAGCCTCTTCATCGAGCCGGACCCCCGCCAGATCGAGGCGGCGATCCGCCTGAAGGCGCCCGTCGTCGAGTTCCACACCGGCCGTTACGCGCATCTCGAGGGAGAGGAGCGGGCCGCGGAGCTTCGCCGGCTGGCCGACGCCGCGGCTTTGGCCTCGAAGAACGGCATCGAGCCGCATGCCGGCCACGGCCTCACCTTCGAAAACGTCCAGCCGGTCGCCGCCATCCCGCAACTGAAGGAGCTCAACATCGGCCATTTCCTGATCGGCGAAGCGATCTTCACCGGGCTCGGGGAGAGCGTGAGCCGGATGCGAAGCCTGATGGACGAGGCGTCGGGATGAGGCAGCCTCGTCATCCCGGCGAAAGCCGGGACCTTAGGACAAGAAGTCTCGGCGGGTCTCCCCGAGGCCCCGGCTTTCGCCGGGGTGACGGCGCATGATCATCGGCATCGGCTCGGACCTGTGCAACATCTCCCGGATCGAGCACAGCCTCGCCCGCTTCGGCGAGCGCTTCACCAACCGCGTCTTCACCGACACCGAGCGGGCCAAGGCCGAGAGCCGCCCCCTCACCCGGGCCGGAACCTACGCCAAGCGCTTCGCCGCCAAGGAGGCTTTCTCGAAGGCCGTGGGCACCGGGTTCAAGCGCGGAGTCTTCATGCGGGACATCGGAGTCGTGAACCTGCCGTCCGGCGCTCCCACGCTCGCTCTCACCGGAGGCGCCAAGGCAAGGCTTGACGCTTTGACTCCGGAGGGCCACCTCGCGCAAATCCACTTGACGATGACGGACGATTATCCTTTCGCCCAGGCCTTCGTCATCATTTCCGCAAGCCCGTTTCCGAGGAGCCCTGGGTGAGCAGCAGCGATCCCGCCATGACCGACACGCCCGAAGGGGGCCCCGAAGCGGCGCCCGCGGCGAAGAAGCAGGGCACCGACTGGTGGGCCGAGCTCAAGGCCATCTTCTGGCTGATCCTGGCCGTGCTGGCCTTTCACAGCTTCATCGCCAAGCCCTTCTACATCCCGTCCGAATCGATGATGCCGGGGCTCCTCAAGGGGGACAGGCTCGTCGTCAGCAAATATCCCTACGGCTGGTCCTGGGTCTCGCCCAGCTTCCACGTCCTGCCGAGCATGGAGGGCCGGCTGTTCGGCCGCCTGCCCGAGCGCGGCGACATCGTCATCCTCACTCCGCCAGGCAAGACTTCGGACTATATCAAGCGCGTCGTCGGCCTCCCCGGCGACACGCTCGAGATGATCGGCGGCACCCTTTACATCAACGGCCGCGAAGTGAAGCGCGAGCCGCGGGCGCCGGTGATGGTGGAGGTCGACCCCAACGTCCCGTGCGATCACGACAGTTTCGGCGAGCACAGGGTCCAGCGCACCGACGGCAAGGTTTACTGCCGGCTGCCGGTGATGCGGGAAACCCTGCCCAACGGCCGCAGCTACGACACGATCGACATGGGCTACGACCCGCGGGTCGACGATTTCCCCAAGACGAAGGTGCCGGCGGACCATGTCTGGGTGATGGGCGACAATCGCGACAAGTCCGCCGACAGCCGGGTCGACCGCGCGCTCGACGGCCTCGGCGGTCCGGTGCCTTGGGGGAATATCGGCGGCCGCGCCGAGTTCATCACCTTCTCGCTCGACGGCTCCTCCCAATATCTCAACCCGATCAGCTGGGTCACCGCGATGCGGGGCGGCCGCGCCGGAACCTCGCTCCGGCCGCAGGAGGGCAAGGCCCCGTGAGCGACACCGGGGGGGAAAGGCCGGACGGATCGGGCGCCGGCTCGCCCGCCCTCATCCGCCCCTCCGCGGAACCCGAAGCCCATGTCGAGCAGCCCGGCCCCGCCGAGATGCGCGATCCCTTCGTCCGCGAGGAGCTGAAGCGGGCCAGCATCTGGTTCGGCCTTGCGCTCGCCATCGCCGCGGTCATCTTCCTCGCCCAGCCCTTGCTGCTCATCTTCGCCGGGATCGTCCTCGCCTCGATGCTCGACGGCGGCACCCGCCTGCTCGGCCGGGTGCTCCCCATCGCCCGCGGCTGGCGCCTCGCGATCGTCACCGTCGGTGCGGTCGCCTTCATCGTCTGGACCTTCTATTATGCCGGCACCGAGCTTGCCGGCCAGGCCGAACGGCTTCGCGAAGTGATCACCGCCCAGGGCAACAGGGTCCTCGCCTGGGGCAACAATCTCGGATTGGTCCAGGGCGGAGTCGGCGTCGACCAGCTCGGCGGCCAGCTCATGGGGACCTTGGGCCGGCTCGGCTCGGCGGTTTCGAGCGCGCTGGGAGTCCTCGCCTCGGCGGTGATGATCCTGGTCATCGGGATCTTCATCGCGGTCGAGCCCCGGCTCTACCAGCGCGGGGTCGCCTGGATGATGCCTCTCGAAAGCCGCGACCGATTCTACAGCACCGCCGAGAACATGGGCTTCACCCTCCGCCGGCTGATGGCCGGAAGGCTGGTCGGAATGGCCGTCGAGGGCGTCGGCACCTGGATCCTGCTGGCGCTCGGCGGAGTGCCGATGGCGGCCCTGCTCGGGATCCTCACCGGCCTGCTCGCCTTCATCCCCAACATCGGAGCGATCGTCTCGGGCGTCCTCATCGTCCTCGCCGGCTTCAGCGTCAGCACGAACGCGGGCCTGTGGGCGATCGCCGTC
>DASVTA010000299.1:0-6492 GCA_036387815.1 Allosphingosinicella sp. | reverse complement strand
CCCGGCTCGACGGGCAGCTCTATACCGTGCTCGGCAAGCCGGACGCGGAGGGGCGGTGGCAGCTTCGGCTCTGGTGGAAGCCGTTCGTCACCCTGATCTGGTTCGGCGGAGCGCTTGTCGCGCTGGGCGGCTTGCTCGCTCTGGTCGGCCGGATCCGGCGCGAACGGCGAACGATTCGGGAGACGGAAGCATGAGGCGGCTGTTCCTCTGGCTGCCGCTGGCGGTCTTCGTCGTCTTTGCATTCACCGTTGCGGTGAGCCTTCGAAGCCCGGCCGACACCAATATCCGCTCCCGCATGATCGGGAAGACCGTGCCGGACTTCGCGCTGGAGCCGGCCGTCGCCAGCCACCCGCCGCTCGCCGCCGCCCACCTGCGCGGCGGCAGGCCCCGGCTGGTCAACGTCTTCGCCAGCTGGTGCGTGCCGTGCAAGGCCGAGGCGCCCCAGTTGATGGCCCTGAAGCGGGGCGGAGTTCCGATCGATGGGGTCGCCATCCGCGACCGGAGCGAGGACGTCGCCCGCTTCCTCGCCGACTGGGGCGATCCGTTCGAGCGAATCGGCGCTGACCCGGCGAGCCGGTTCCAGTTCGCGCTCGGCTCGTCCGGAGTGCCGGAAACCTTCGTCGTCGACGGTAAGGGCGTGATCCGGCACCAGCATATCGGCGACATCCGTCCGGAGCATGTGCCGGAGATCCTCGCCGCCTACGAGGCCGCGAAATGAGCCTCCGTCCGTCATTGCGAGGAGCGAAGCGACGAAGCAATCTGGGTTCGGGCGCCCGCGCCGCTGGATTGCTTCGCTTCGCTCGCAATGGCGGAGTTGTGCTTCTCTCGTCGCTCCTCCTCGCCGTCCCCGCCTTTGCTCAATCGGCGCTTCCGCCCGAACGCTACGCCTACGCCCCGCTCGAGGATTCGCGGCAGGAGGCGCAGGCAAAGGCGCTGATGGAGACGTTGCGCTGCCTCGTCTGCCAGGGCCAGTCGATCGCCGACAGCGACGCCGACATGGCGGGCGACATGCGCGCCCTGGTGCGCGAGCGGATCGCGGCAGGAGAGGAGCCCGAGGCGATCCGCGCCTGGCTCGTCGAGCGCTACGGCGCCTGGGTGAGCTACAAGCCGACGGTCGAGCCGCTCACGTGGCCGCTCTGGGGCGCTCCAGTCCTTCTTGTGGCGCTCGGCCTCTATCTCGCCCGCGGCCGGTTCCGGTGGAGGAAGCGCTGATGGGCCTCTTTGCTTTCTTGGCCTTGGCCCTCCTGGCACTGGCGGCGATCTGGCGTTTCGCCCGGCTCGACCGGGCGGCGCTGCAGCTCGTTGCGGCCGCGTTGCTTCTCGCCGGCGCGGGCTATGCGTGGCAGGGCAGCCCCGCCCTCCGCGGCAGCCCCCGAGCCGCGGCCGAGCGGCCGCCGGTGCCGGAAACGGCCTTCGCCACGCTCCGCAAGGACATGTTCGGGCAGTTCGACCGCGCCGACTGGTGGCTCGGCCTCGCCGAGGGCCGCCTGAGGAGCGGCAATACGCGCGAGGCGGCCGGAGTGATCCGATCCGGCATCCGGGCCCATCCGCGCGACGCGACCTTGTGGACCGGTTATGGCGACGTGCTCGTCCTCCACTCCGGCGGCGCGCTCAGCCCGGCGGCCGACCTCGCCTTCCGAAGAGCCGTTTCGCTCGCTCCCAAGCATCCCGGGCCGCGGATCTTCTACGGGATCGCGCTCGCGCAGAACGGCCGCTTCGAGGAGGCGGAGCTGAGGTGGCGCCAGGCGCTGGCGCTGAGCCCGGCCAGTGCCCCTTGGCGGGAGGGACTGGAGCGGCAAATCGGAATGGTAATGCAGGCGAGGGCGCAGGCCAGATAGTCCTCCCCATCGCCAGATGGGAGGGGGACACTGCGGAGCAGGGTGGAGGGGTGACTGGCAGTGGCTTTAGAGGCACTGCTCAACCTCGACGGCCGGCCCGGCCGCCCTCCACCCTCCGCCATCCTGCGGATGGTCCCCCTCCCCACGGGCTGCGCCCGCAGGGAGGATGAGGATTTTCAATGGTCGACGCCGCGGCCCGTTTCCTGCTGCAGCGCGTCGATCCGCTTCGACGCCTCGGCTTTGCTGAGCTCGGGGTCGAACTCTTCGCCCGCCTCCTGGCTGAGAGTTTTGAGATAGGAAGCCTGCGGACCGGTCATTGATTCGTCGCCGGTCACCCAATCCTCCGGGTCCTTTTCCGCGGCGGGCTGCTGGTTCTGCTGATTGGACATGTGGTTTCCTTGGTGGGGATGATCACTCCACCAACGGCGATGTTCCGATCTTGTTCCCGCTGCCGGTCAGGCCGCTTCGAACGGCAGATCGAGCGCCTCTGCCACCGCCTGGTGGCGGATCTTGCCGCCCGAGACATTCAGTCCGTTGGCAAGGTGCGGATCGGCTTTCATTGCTGCTTCAGCACCTTGGCCAGCGAGCTTGAGAACGAACGGCAAGGTGGCATTGTTGAGCGCGAAGGCGGAGGTGCGGGCGACGGCGCCCGGCATGTTGGCGACGCAATAGTGGATGACTCCGTCGATCTCGTAGACCGGATCGTCGTGCGTGGTCGCGCGCGACGTCTCGAAGCAGCCGCCCTGGTCGATCGAGATGTCGACGAGGACCGAGCCGCGCTTCATCGTCTTGAGCATGTCACGGGTGACGAGCTTCGGCGCCGCGGCGCCGGGCACCAGCACGGCGCCGATCACCAGCTCGGCCTTGGTCACGGCCTTCGCGATGGCCGCGCGGGAGGCGTAAGCCGTCTTGATCTGGCTTCCGAAGAACATGTCGAGCTCGGCGAGGCGCGCGTTCGAGATGTCGTAGATGGTGACGTCGGCGCGCATTCCGACCGCCATCTGAGCCGCGTTCACGCCCGAAACGCCGCCGCCGAGGATCGCGACCTTGGCCGGAGCGACTCCGGGCACTCCGCCAAGCAGCACTCCGCGGCCGCCCTGCTCCTTCTCGAGATAATGGGCGCCCACCTGGATCGACATCCGGCCGGCCACTTCGCTCATCGGCTTCAGCAAAGGCAGCGAGCGGTCGTTCGCGGTCACCGTCTCATAGGCGATGCAGGTCGCGCCGGACCCCATCAGCCCCCTGGCCTGCTCGGGGTCGGGGGCGAGGTGGAGATAAGTGAAGAGCAGGTGCCGGGCTTCGAGCAGTGCGATCTCCTGCGGCTGCGGCTCCTTCACCTTCACGATCATGTCGGCCTGGGCGAACGTCGAGGCGGCGTCCGGTGCGATGCTCGCGCCCGCGTCGACATAATCCCGGTCGTCGAAATCGATTCCGAGCCCGGCCCGAGTCTCGACGATGACGTCATGGCCGGCATTGACCAGCTCGGCGACCGAGGCGGGCGTGAGCCCGACCCGATATTCGTGGTTCTTGATTTCTTTGGGGACGCCGACGCGCATATCCGACTCCTGATGCGATTGTTTGGCGGCCCTATAGCCGCGCCGGCGGGCTTTGTCGCCGTTGCGGAAGCGCCCGCCGTCATGCTAGACGCCGCCGCCTTTCCCCGATGAACCACGCCCCCCCAGCCTCCGATCCCGCCGCGGCCCCCGAGCCCGCGCCCGAGGCGCGTGTGGGCTCGCAGGCGCGGCTTGCGCTCGGAGCGATCGGAGTGGTCTTCGGCGATATCGGCACCAGCCCGATCTACGCCTTCCGCGAGGCGTTCACCGGTCACCATCCGCTCGAGGTCAGCGCGCTCAACGTCTTCGGAGTGCTCAGCCTGATCTTCTGGGCGATGGTGATCGTGGTGACGCTCAAATATGTCGTCATCCTGATCCGCGCCGACAACAAGGGCGAGGGGGGCAGCCTCGCACTGCTCGCGCTCATTTCGCGCAAGACCGGCGGCAAGGCGCGCTGGAGCGGCGGCATCGTCCTCCTCGGAGTTCTCGCCTGCGCGCTGTTCTACGGCGATTCGATGGTGACTCCGGCCATCTCGGTGCTCGCCTCCGTGGAAGGGCTGGCCGTCGTCGACCCGCGCCTGGCGCCGCTCGTCCTGCCTCTTTCGGCCGGGATCATCGTCGGCCTGTTCGTCGGCCGCAAGAACGGCACGGCGCGGCTCGGCCGCTGGTTCGGCCCGATCATCTCGATCTACCTGCTGACCATAGGCCTGCTGGGAGCGCTGTCCCTTTACCAGCATCCCGAAGTTGCAGCGGCGGTAGACCCGCGCCACGCGTTCCGCTTCTTCGCCGAGCACCCCTGGCTCGCCTTCCTGGCCCTGGGGTCGGTCGTGCTCGCGGTCACCGGAGCCGAGGCGCTCTACGCCGAAATGGGACGCTTCGGCCGCCGTCCGATACGCTACGGCTGGTTCTTCTTCGTCCTGCCCGCCTTGATGCTCAACTATCTGGGGCAGGGGGCGCTGATCCTGGCCGAGCCCAGGGCCGCGTCCGCCCCCTTCTTCCTCCTCGCCCCGAGCGGGTTCGAGCTGCCGCTGGTGCTGCTCACGATCCTCGCCGCGACCATCGCCACGCAAGCGGTGGTCACCGGCGCCTTCTCGGTGACCCAGCAGGCGATCCAGCTCGGCTTCATCCCGCGCCTGCGGATCGTTCACACCACCGAGCACCGCGAAATCTACATTCCGGTGGTCAACTGGACCTTGATGGCGGCCGCCCTCGCTCTCGTCCTGACCTTCCGAAGCTCCTCCGAGCTCGCCTCTGCCTACGGGGTGGCGGTCACCGGCGCGATGCTGATCGACACCTGCCTGCTCGCCGCCTTGATCTCCTCGCTATGGACGTGGAAGCCGAGCCGGCGGGTGCCTTTGCTCATCCTCTTCCTTGCGGTCGACCTGGTCTTCTTCAGCGCCACCCTCACCAAGGTTCCGGACGGCGGCTGGTTTCCGCTGCTGGTCGGAGTCGTCGCCTTCGTCCTTCTTACGACCTGGGCGAAGGGCCGGCAGCTGATGCGCGCGCATCTTGACGATTCGGCGATGCCGACGGAGATCTTCATCAAGTCCGCGGCAAGCAGCGTCGTGCGGGTCCCGGGCACGGCCGTCTTCCTCACCACGGCGCATCAGGGCGTGCCGCCCTCCCTGCTCCACAATCTCAAGCATAATCGCTGCCTTCACGAACGCGTGATGCTCCTCACCGTGGTCATCGAGGATATGCCGTTCGTCGAGCCTCACCGGCGGTGCGACCTGACGGACCTCGGCGAAGGCTTCTTCCGGCTGATCCTCCGCTTCGGCTTCATGGAGGAAAGCGATCTTCCGGAGGCGCTCGCGACGGTGAGCTGCGGGCGCGACATCAAAATGATGGAGACGAGCTTCTTTCTCTCGCGGCAGACCCTGATCGCGGCCCGCAAGCGGGGAATGCCGGTCTGGCGGGAGCATCTCTTCTCCTGGATGCTTAGAAACGCCGAAAGCGCCATGGAATTCTTCAAGCTGCCACCCAACCGGGTGGTGGAGCTCGGCAGCCAGGTGGAAATCTGAGCCGGACCGCGCCACTCATCGTCACCGCCCTGTTCGGCGACGGCGACAATGGCTGGCTGCAGGAGCTGCGGCGGGCGCATTACCCGCCTGAGCGCAATCGCGTTCCCGCCCACCTGACCCTGTTCCACCACCTTCCGCCGAGCGCCGCGGGCGAGCTCGGCCGGCGTCTTGCGACCTATGCGGCTACTCCGGCGCCGGAGGCGGCAATCACCGGCATCATCGACCTCGGCGGAGGGACCGCGCTTCGTGTGGAGAGCGAAGGGCTGGAGGACATACGCTACGACCTCGCCCTCGCCCTGCGCGGCCTTTTGACGCCCCAGGACATGAGCCCCTGGGGGCCCCACGTAACGGTGCAGAACAAGGTCGAGCCGAAGGAGGCCAAGGCGCTCCAGACCCGGCTTCGAGCCGGTTTCGAACGGCGGCCGCTGGCGATAAAGGGGCTGGCCGTGTGGCGTTACATGGAGGGACCGTGGGAGCCGGTAAAGCAATTCGTGTTCCGAGGATGACCGCTATCCCGGCGAAAGCCGCGGCTATGGAGACCCGCCGAGGCTTCTCGTCCGAGCTCCCGGCTTTCGGGTTCCCGTCAAAGTACTGCTTTGATGGGGTCCCTCCCGGGATGACGAGGGATCAATCCAGCTGGCCGACGCCGTCGCAGCTATAGTCGAAGGCGGCGAGACCGGCTTCGAGGTGCGAGGCGAGCAGCGGCATGTCCATCAGCTCGTCGATGCCGCTTTCGGGATCGATGTCGTTCGCCTCGGCGGAGGCGTCTTCCCACTCGCTGACGTCGTACGTGCCGCGGCCCACCCAGGCGAGTGCCAGGGTTTCGGCAAGCTGGTCGTCGGCGAGATCGTCGAGAATGGCCCGCAGCTCTTCCTCGACGCCGCTGTTGAGCTCATCCTCGAGGACCGAGAGCGCTTCCCCGCCCTCGTCGTCGAAATCGTCGACATTGTCCGCGTCCTCGTCGGGGTCCTGCGCCGGGACCTGCGCCTCGTTCTCCCGGGCTCGCAGGATGATCCTGCACAGGGTTTCAAGAGGGGTCAGCAGTTCCATGTTCTGTCTCCAGTCGGCCCGGAAACGACA
>DASVTA010000298.1:0-6950 GCA_036387815.1 Allosphingosinicella sp. | reverse complement strand
GTCCTCGTCGCCCTCTTCTCCGAGCGGGAGAGCTACGCCGTCTATTTCCTCCAGCAGCAGGATATGAGCCGGCTCGACGCGGTGACCTACATCAGCCACGGCGTCGGCAAGGGCGAGACCGGCGATGCTCCGCAGGCGTCGAACGGGAACGGCGGCGGCGGCGAGCAGCCGGCCGAGACCAAGAGCGGCGGCGACAAGAAGGAGAGCGCGCTCAAGCAGTTCACCGTCGACCTCAACGAGAAGGCCAAGCTGGGCAAGGTCGACCCGCTGATCGGCCGCATGGCCGAGGTTGACCGGACCATCCAGATCCTCTGCCGCCGGTCCAAGAACAACCCGCTCTATGTCGGCGATCCCGGGGTCGGCAAGACCGCGATCGCCGAGGGGCTCGCGCGCAAGATCGTCGAGGGCGAGGTGCCCGACGTGCTCAAGCCCGCGGTGATCTATTCGCTCGACATGGGCTCGCTGCTCGCGGGCACGCGGTATCGCGGCGATTTCGAGGAGCGGCTGAAGGCAGTCGTCAACGAGCTCGAGAAGCTGCCGCACGCGGTGCTGTTCATCGACGAGATCCACACCGTGATCGGTGCCGGCGCGACCAGCGGCGGCGCGATGGACGCGTCGAACCTGCTCAAGCCGGCGCTGTCGGGCGGCACGATCCGCTGCATCGGATCGACCACCTACAAGGAATTCCGCAACCATTTCGAGAAGGACCGCGCGCTGCTGCGGCGCTTCCAGAAGATCGACGTCAACGAGCCGACGATCGAGGATACGGTCAAGATCCTCGGCGGCCTCCGCTCCGCGTTCGAGGAGCATCACAAGGTCAAGTACACGACCGACGCGATCAAGGCGGCGGTCGAGCTTTCGGCGCGCTACATCAACGACCGCAAGCTTCCCGACAAGGCGATCGACGTGATCGACGAGGTCGGCGCGATGCAGATGCTGGTTCCGCCCAACAAGCGCAAGAAGACGATCACCACCAAGGAGATCGAGCAGGTCATCTCGACCATCGCCCGGATCCCGGCGAAGAGCGTCTCGTCGGACGACAAGAAGACGCTCGAGCATCTCGACCGCGACCTCAAGCGGGTCGTGTTCGGCCAGGATGCGGCGATCAACGTCCTGGCGTCGGCGATCAAGCTCAGCCGGGCGGGCCTCCGCGATCCCGACAAGCCGATCGGCAACTACCTCTTCTCCGGCCCCACCGGCGTCGGCAAGACCGAAGTGGCGCGCCAGCTCGCCTCGATCATGGGCATTCCGCTGCAGCGCTTCGACATGTCCGAATATATGGAGCGCCACTCGGTCTCGCGGCTGATCGGCGCGCCTCCGGGCTATGTCGGCTACGACCAGGGCGGCCTCCTCACCGACGCCGTCGACCAGCATCCGCACTGCGTGCTCCTCCTCGACGAGATCGAGAAGGCGCATCCCGATCTGTTCAACATCCTCCTCCAGATCATGGACAACGGGCGGCTGACCGACCATCACGGCAAGACCGTCGACTTCCGCAACGTCATCCTGATCATGACCACCAATGCGGGCGCCAGCGACATGGCGCGCGAAGGGCTCGGCTTCGGCAACAACACGCGCGAAGGCGAGGACGAGGAAGCGATCAAGCGGATGTTCACTCCGGAGTTCCGCAACCGCCTCGATGCGATCGTTCCGTTCAGCTACCTTCCGACAGAGGTCGTCGCCCGGGTCGTGGACAAGTTCATCCTCCAGCTCGAGCTTCAGCTGGCGGACCGCAACGTTCATATCGACCTCGACGACGAGGCCAGGAAGTGGCTCACGTCGCGCGGCTACGACAAGCTCTACGGCGCCCGCCCGATGGGCCGGCTCGTCCAGGAGAAGATCAAGCAGCCGCTCGCCGAGGAACTCCTCTTCGGCAAGCTCATCCATGGCGGCGAGGTCAAGGTCACCATCAAGGACGACGCCCCGGTCTTCGAGATCGTCCCGGCGGCCCCCAAGCCCAGCAAGAAGCGAGGCAAGAAGGCGGAGCCGGAAGCCGAGAACGGGCAGAGCGAAGGCGATCAGGGGGCGAGCGAGACCGGCCAGCCCGAGGAAGGCCAGCCCGAACAGGCGTGAGACTGGCGGGAGGAGAGGGACACCCCCTCTTGCCACCGTCTGCTCCGTCATTGCGAGGAGCGTAGCGACGAAGCGATCCAGCGGGCGGAGGCGCAGCACTGGATTGCTTCGCTTCGCTCGCAATGACGGCCAGTGTTCGCCGGGACAGGGGAGTTGACGGACTTCCTGCCGCCGCCGTCCGGCGCTACGGAGGCGCAACAGGAGGACCGCAAATGTCGCAGACGCTCACCTTCTACACCAATCCCATGTCCCGCGGCCGGATCGTCCGCTGGATGCTGGAAGAGGTCGGCCAGCCCTACGAGACGGTGCTGCTCGACTACGGCACGACGATGAAGGGGCCCGAATATCTCGCCATCAATCCGATGGGCAAGGTGCCGGCGATCACGCACGGCGGCACCGTGGTGACCGAGGGCGCCGCGATCTGCGCCTACCTGGCCGACGCTTTTCCGGACGCGGGCCTCGCGCCGCCCGCGGGCAACGAGCGGCGCGGGCCTTATTATCGCTGGATGTTCTTCGCCGCCGGCCCTGTCGAGGCCGTCATCACGGGCAAGTCGCTCGGCCTGCTCGCACCCCCGGACAAGAAGATGATGGCGGGCTACGGCAGCTTCGAGGAGACGATCGATGCGCTCGAGCGCTGCATGGGCTCGGGACCCTATATCTGCGGCGATCAGTTCACCGCCGCCGATGTCTATGTCGGTTCCCAGATCGGCTGGGGGATGATGTTCGGGACGATCGACAAGCGTCCGGCCTTCACTGAATATTTCGGACGGATCAGCAGCCGCCCCGCCGCCGTCCGCGCCCGCGAGATCGACGACGCCCTGATGCCCGAGCAATCGCGCCCCGAGCCGAGCCAGGCCTGACATGTCCGACCCGCGCTCCGCCGCAATCGCGCTCTATGACCGCTATACCCACGAAGGCATGGATCGCCGCGCCTTCATGGCCGAGCTGACCCGGATCGCCGGAAGCACCGCCGCCGCCGCCGCGCTGCTCGGCGCAATCGCCGCCGATCCCGCCGCAGCGGCGATCGTTCCCGAATCGGACAGCCGGCTGAGGACGCGGCGGATGAGCTGGCCCGTCGGTCCGGGCCGAACGATGAAAGGCTATCAGGCCGAGCCGCGCAGCCCGGCCGGGCCGGTCGGCTCCGTGCTCGTCATCCACGAGAATAGGGGGCTCAACGCCCACACGCAGGACGTGGCGCGGCGGCTCGCCGTCGCCGGCTATCGTGCCGTGGCGGCGGACTTCCTGTCGCCCGTCGGAGGCACCCCCGCGGATCAGGACTTGGCCCGCGAGGCGATCGGCAAGCTCGATCTGGCCGCCGCCGCCGCGGACGCGGTCGCGACCCTGCGCCTGCTCAAGTCGCTGCCCGGGAGCAACGGCAAGGCCGGCGCCGTCGGCTTCTGCTGGGGCGGAGGAATGGTCAACCGCGTGGCGCTCGCCGCCGGGGAATCGCTGGACGGAGGGGTGTCCTTCTACGGCCCCGCTCCCGACCCGGCGCTGGCGGCGCAGGTCCGGGGGCCCCTTCAGCTCCATTATGCGGAGCTCGACGAGCGGGTGAACAAGACCGGCTTGCCCTGGCGCGATGCACTCGCGGCGGCCGGCAAGAGGGTTGACGCCCACCTCTACCCCGGCGTCAATCACGCCTTCCACAACGACACGTCGGCGGAGCGCTACGACGCCGCGGCGGCGAAGCTGGCCTGGCAGCGCACTCTGGATTTCTTCGGACGGAATGTGGCGTCGTAAGTTCGTCATCCCGGACTTGATCCGGGATCCATGAATGCGGCCCCACGAGATTTCCGCACTCCCGTGTTCATGGATTCCGGCCTTCGCCGGAATGACGAAGGCCCAAAGAAAAGGCCCGGCGTCTCCGCCGGGCCTTTCCCTTTCAGATCGTTTCGCGACCTTAGTCGCGGCTGCCGAGGAACTGCAGCAGGAACGTGAACATGTTGACGAAGTCGAGATAGAGCGACAGCGCGCCCATGATCACCGTCTTGCCGATCATGTCGGTGCCGGCGACGTAGGCGTACATGCTCTTGATCCGCTGCGTATCGTAGGCGGTGAGGCCCGCGAAGATCAGCACGCCGATGGCGCTGATCGCCAGCGTCATGGCCGGCGACTTGAACCAGAGGTTGAGCAGCGACGCGACGATCAGGCCCACGACGCCCATGATCAGGAACGTGCCGAAGCCCGAAAGATCGCGCTTCGTCGTGTAGCCGTAGAGGCTGAGCGACAGGAACGCGGCCGAGGTCGCGAAGAAGGTCATCGCGATCGACGACCCGGTATAGACCAGAAAGATCGAGGCCATGGAGAGGCCCATCACCGTTGCAAACGCCCAGAAGAGCAACTGCGCCATCCCGGTCGAAAGCCGGTTGATCCCGAAGCTGAGCACCATCACGAACGCCAGCGGCGAAAGCATGATGACCCATTTCAGGATTCCGGGCCCCATCAGGATCGTCTCGGCGGCGCCCGAACGGGCGAACAGCAAAGCGACGACTCCGGTGAGCAGCACTCCCGAGGCCATGTAGTTGTAAACCGACAGCATGTAGGACCGCAGGCCCGCGTCATAGGCGACGCTGTCCCGGCCGAGCGTCTCGGCCGAGTGCGGCGCTGCGGTCGCGCGCGGGTCAAATCCGTTAGCCATTTTGAACTCTCTCCTTTGGCGGCGAAAGCCGACGCCGCTGAGGCCAATATCGTGAGAAAGGCGGTCGTATTCAAGGAAAACCGGTACGCAGGGCGTATGCGGGCCGCTAGGGGACAGGGCCATGCACCGACTGTTCGTCGCGATCCGCCCGCCGCCGCCGATCCGGGCCCAGCTCCTCGACCTGATGGGAGGGGTGGCAGGGGCCCGCTGGCTGGACGACGACCAGTTGCATGTGACCCTGCGCTTCATCGGCGAGGTCGACCGGCATCTGGCTCGCGACGTCGACGCGGCGCTGAGCGCGGTTCACCATCCGCGCTTCGCAATCGCGATCAACGGTCTCGGCAGCTTCGACCGGCGGGGCGAGCCGGCGACGCTGTGGGCGGGCCTCGCTCCGCAGGAACCGCTTCGCGCCCTCCACAAGAAAGTGGACCAGGCGCTGACCCGCGCAGGCGTCGAGCCGGACCGCCGCGCCTACATGCCGCACCTCACGATCGCCCGGCTGCCGAGAGGCGCGGGGCCCATGGGGCCGCTGCTCGAAGCGGCCGGCGGAGTCACCAGCCCGCCCTTCGCCGTCGATGAATTCCGCCTCTACGAAAGCCGCCCCACGCCCGAAGGCCCCGTCTACACGGTGGCGGAGCGTTATCCGCTCTTCTGATCACGCTCCGAGGCGAGTCAGGAGCCTGTCCACCATGCCGGCATAAGTGTCGCCGAACAGCCGCATGTGGAGCAGGGCCGGGAACAACTGGTAGAGCGGACGCCGCTCCTCCCAGCCCGGCTCGAGCGCTCCGTACGAATCCCAGAAAGTCTCCCCCGGAGAGTCGAAGAGGGTGAGCATCGCGAGGTCGACCTCCGCGTCGCCATGATAGCAGGCGGGGTCGATGAAGGCGGCGAGCCGGCCGTTCGAGACAAGGATGTTCCCGCCCCACAGATCGCCGTGGAGGAGAGAGGGCCGGGGCGCGGCGGGCGCGATATCGCCGATTTTCCCGGCGAGGCGGGCGACCCGCTCCCGCCACGGCCGGTCGAGCACTCCGGCCGTGGCGACCAGCCGCTGCTCCGCCCAGAAGCCCGGCCAGTCCCGCCGCTCGCGATTGTCCAGCGCCACGGTGCCGATCTGATAGTCGACCGGCCAACCATATTGCACCGCGGCCTGATCGTGGAGCCGCCGCAGCGAAGCTCCGACATCGGCCCAGGCCGAAGGGCTGAGCACCCGGTCGTTCGCGACATGCTCGAGGAGAAGCACGCCGTCATGCTCGGCTTCGACGGCCGCGGCCGGAACGCCCGCCGCCGCGATCGCGCGCAGCATCGCGGCCTCGGCCCCCGCGACGAGATCGCGCTTGGCGACGGAAGAGCGTCCGTCCGGACGGCGCAGCAGCAGCGCTTCCGAAAGGGCGCCCCCGGCAAGCCGCTCCAGCCGGTCCTCGCTGACTCCGGTCAAAGCGGCGACGCGCCGGGCGAACGCCGTCATCCGACCTCGGCGATCTTGCGCGCCAAGCCTTCGGCGCCGGCGCTCACCTCGTCCCACGCGGTGTCGAAATGGCTGTCGTCGCCATAATAAGGATCGGCCACCGCCTGCCCCTGCCGCCCCTCGACATGGTCGAGCAGCAGAGAAAGCTTCGCCTTCGCGCCGGGCGGGCGAAGCGCCTCCAGGTCCGAGAGGTTCTTGGCATCCAGAGCGACGATATGGTCGAAGCGCCGGAAGTCCTCCGCCGTCACCAGCCTCGCCTTGAGGTGGGAAATGTCGATCCCGTTGCGGGCCGCGACCGCCGCAGCCCGAGGATCCGGCGGATAGCCGATATGCCAGTCGCCCGTGCCGGCGGAGTCGATCTCCACGTGGAGCCCCAGCCGCTCGGCCTCCCGTCGGAAGGCCGCCTCGGCCAGGGGCGACCGGCAGATGTTGCCGAGGCAGACGAACAGGACCGAGCTCTTCATGGGCATTGCCTGCCGTCCCTGGTTGCCAAAGCGCGCCGCTCTGCTAGCCACATGCAACCCGAAGTACAATGAGAGGGCCCATGGCGTCCGATCCCGCTGCACCCGCTCCCGCCCGCCCGGCCCGCATCGGCGCCTATGCCTGGTACGCCCTCTTCGTCCTCGTCATCGTCTACATCGTGAACTTCATCGACCGGCAGATCCTGTCGATCCTGGTCGGCGACATCAAGCGCGACCTGTCGGTGTCGGACGCCCAGATCGGCTTCCTCTACGGCACCGCCTTCGCCGTCTTCTACGCCTTGTTCGGGATCCC
>DASVTA010000297.1:0-1608 GCA_036387815.1 Allosphingosinicella sp. | reverse complement strand
GCCGAGTCCAGCTCGCTTTGGGCTCGTCCGGAGTGCCCGAGACTTTCGTGATCGATGGCGGGGGCATCATCCGCTACCAGCATATCGGCGACATCCGGTCGGAGAATGTGCCCGAGATCATTCAGGCCTATGAGGCGGCGCGGTGACCTGCACCCCCGCCCCGGTTCGTCCCGAGCGTAGTCGAGGGGCGTTGGCACAGGGGCCGAACCGCGCCCCTCGACTTCGCTCGGGACGAACGATGCTGGTGCTCGCCGCGATGCTCGCTTGTGAAACGCCTGCCTCGGCCGAGTCGCAGCTTCCTGCCGCCGAATATGCCTACCGCCAGCTCCCCGACCCGAAGCAGGAAGCGCAGGCGACGGCGCTGATGCAGACGCTGCGCTGCCTCGTCTGCCAGGGCCAGTCGATCGCGGACAGCGATGCGGAGATGGCGGGCGACATGCGGGCTTTGGTCCGGCGCCGCATTCAGGCGGGCGAGAAGCCGGAAGCGATCCGCCGCTGGCTGGTCGACCGCTACGGCAATTGGGTGAGCTACGATCCGCCGGTGGAGCCGGTCACCTGGCCGCTCTGGGCGGCGCCGGCCCTGCTGGTCGGCGCCGGCCTCTTCCTCGCCCGCGGGCGGTTCCGGCGCAGGCGCTCCTGATGGGCTGGCTGGCGATCATCCTCCTTTCGGCGCTCGTGCTGCTGGCTCTGTGGCGGCTGGCGGGGTTCGGCCGACCTGGCTTGCAGCTTACCGGCGCGGCCCTCCTCCTCGCCATGGCCGGCTACGCCTGGCAGGGCCGGCCGGCTTTGGCAGGACGGCCGGTGCCGCCGCCGGCGCGGGCGGAGGTTCCCGAAACGGCCTTTGCGGCGACTCGTGAGGATATGCTCGGCCGGGTCGACCGAGCTTCCTTCTGGCTCACGATGGCGGATTCGTACCATCGCCGCGGCGACACCTACGGCGCCGCGGCAATCCTCCGCTCGGGCATCCGTGCCCACCCGAAGGATCCGGATCTGTGGGTGGGGCTCGGCAACGCGCTCGTGATCCACGGGGACGGCATGATGACACCGGCCGCCGAACTCGCCTTCAACCGCGCGGCCGCGCTCGCGCCCGATCATCCGGGGCCGAAATTCTTCTACGGCCTCGCGCTGGCGCAGGGAGGGCGGCTGGAGGAGGCGGAGCGGATCTGGCTTGCGCTGCTCGCGACGGCACCCGCTGACGCCGAATGGCGCCCGATGGTGGCGGAGCGGGTGCAGATGATCGGGCAGCTGCGGGCGATGAGCCGAATGGAGCGCCGCCGGCCCTAACCCCCACTCAGTGATCGATTCCGCGTCCGGTCTTCTCCTGGAGAGCGTCGATCTTCTTCGAGGCTTCGGCCTTGGTGAGGCCTTCCTCGAACTCCTCGCCGGCCTCCTCGCTCAGAGTCTTCAGATAGGAGGCCTGGGCGCCGGTCATCTGCTCGTCGCCCGTGACCCAGTCGTCAGGATCCTTGGCGGCATTGCCCTGCGGCTCGGCCTTCGGGTTTTCAGTCGCGGTCATGATCGTCTTTCCGAATGTTTAAACTCATGCGGTCGAACGATCATGTTCCGCATCTGTTCCTCAGAACGGTTCGTAAGGGAGGCCCAGCGCGT
>DASVTA010000296.1:0-3228 GCA_036387815.1 Allosphingosinicella sp. | reverse complement strand
CCTTCGACAGCCTTCCAGGGCTGCTCCCCGGACGGCGGCACATCGTCCTCACTCGCGATACCGCCTGGCGGGCGGATGGCGCGGAGCCGGCAACGTCGCTGGAAGAGGCGCTGGAGCTGGCTTCCGGCCAGCCCGTATCCGTGATCGGCGGCGCCGAGATCATCGCGCTGTTCCTCCCTCGAGCCGACGCCGTCGAGCTGACCGAGGTGCATGACGAGCCGGAGGCGGACACTTTCATGCCGGAGTTCGACGAAGCGCAGTGGCGAGAAGCGTCGCGGGAGGATCATCCCGGCTACAGCTTCGTCAGGCTGGAGCGGCGGAAGGACCGCTCGCCGTCACCCTGAACCTGGTTCAGGGCCCAGGCCTCCACCCGCGGGGCGGCTCGGCTTTGGATGCTGAAACAAGTTCAGCATGACGGAGGATGGAAGAGGCGGTTATACCTGTCGCGAAAACGCCGGGGGGATCATGCGCAAATTCGTCTACGGGCTTCTCGCCCTGATCGTCGTCGCGGTCGGCGCCTTCCTGATCCTCGCCCCCGGGATCGTCGAGGGCGGCATGAACAAGGTTGTGGCGACCCCCCTTCCTGTAATCAGCGAGCGCGCGAAGGCGCTTCACCGCCGCCTCGCCATCGCCGACATGCACGCCGACACTCTGCTGTGGAAGCGCAGCCTGCTGGACCCCGCCCGCCGCGGCCAGGTGGACCTGCCCCGGCTCGAATCGGGCAACGTCGCGCTTCAGGTCTTCTCCTCGGTGACCAAGACTCCCAAGGGCCAGAATTACGATTCGAACGGCGCCGACACCGACAACATCACTCTCCTCGCCGTTGCGCAGCTTCAGCCGCCGCGGACCTGGAGCTCGCTGCTCCAGCGGTCGCTCTGGCATGCCGAGAAGCTGCGGCGGGCGGAGGCTGGTTCGGAAGGGCGGCTCAGGATCGTTCGCAGCGGGAGCGACGTTCGGCGCCTGCTCGCCGACCGGCTCGCGGGCCGGAAAGTCACCGGGGCGCTGCTCTCGATAGAGGGGCTCCAGAATCTGGAAGGCCGTCTGGAGAATCTCGGCCGCCTCCACTCCGCCGGATTCCGAATGGCGGGTCTCGCCCATTTCTTCGACAACGAGGTCGCCGGCTCGATGCACGGGCTGAAGAAAGGCGGGCTGACGCCGCTGGGCCGGCAGGTGGTGCGGGAGATGGAGCGGCGCGGAATGATCGTCGACATCGCCCATTCCAGCCACGCTGCCGTCGCCGAGATATTGGCCATGGCGAGAAAGCCGGTGGTTTCCAGCCATGGCGGAGTCCAGGCGACCTGCAAGGTCAACCGCAACCTCACCGACGAGGAGGTCCGCGGGGTCGCCCGCACCGGCGGAATCGTCGGGATCGGCTATTGGGACGGGGCGGTCTGCGACCTGCGACCGGCCGCGATCGCCGCCGCCATCGCCCATGTCCGCGACCTCGTGGGGATCGACCATGTCGCTCTGGGATCGGACTTCGACGGCGCGGTGACGACGGGGTTCGACACTGCGGGCCTGATCAACGTCACTCAGGCGCTGATCGACCGCGGCTTCTCGGACGAGGAGATCGAGAAGGTGATGGGCGGAAATCTGCTGAGGCTGCTCCAGGGGCTGCCCTAACTTGCCTCCCCATGCTGCGCATGCGGAGGGGGAACAGGCGAAGCACGGTGGAGGGGTAAGCGCCGAGGCCTGCGCCAGCTACCCCTCCACCACACTTCGTGTGGTCCCCCTCCTCACCCCTTAGCGGCAGGGAGGCAGTTTACGCTCCCCTCCCCCTCTCCTATACCCCGCCGGATGGAGCGGCTGGACGGCGGCTCGGCGGTTCCGCAGGCGCTTCGCGGGGGCATCGTCGCGCTCGGCAATTTCGATGGATTTCATTCCGGGCACCAGCAGGTGGTCGCCCGGGCGGCCGAGCGCGCCCGCTCCGAAGGCAGGCCGGTCCTGGTCGCGACCTTCGATCCCCATCCCGTCCGCTTCTTCCGCCCCGAAACCGAACCTTTCCGGCTGACCAGCCTCGACCAGCGCGAGCGGCTCTTTGCCGCCGCCGGCGCCGATGCGATGATCGTGTTCCGCTTCGACTCGGCTCTGGCGGCCACCGGTGCGGAAGACTTCATCGGGAAGACCCTGATCGGCCTGATCGGCGCCGCCGGCGTCGTGACCGGCGAAGACTTCACCTTCGGCCGCGGCCGCGGCGGCAACGTCGACGTGCTGAAGGAGGCGGGAGGCCGCCTCGGCTTCTCGGTCGGCTCGGTCGGCCCCGTCCGCGACGAGGACGGCCCCATCTCCTCGAGCCGGATCCGCCAAGCGCTCAAGAAGGGCGATTGCGAGACGGCGTCGCGGCTGCTCACCCGGCCGTTCGCCATCGAGGGCATCGTCGAGCATGGCGACAAGCGCGGCCGCGAAATGGGATATCCGACGGCCAACCTCGCCCTCGGCCCCTATCTGCGGCCGCGTTTCGGGGTCTACGCCGTCCGGGGAAGGCTTCCCGACGGGCGGGTGCTGGACGGCGCCGCCAACCTCGGCGTCCGGCCGACCTTCGAGCCCCCCCGGGAGCTGCTCGAGCCTTATTTCTTCGATTTTCAGGGCGATCTCTACGGGCAGGTCCTGGAGGTCGAGCTGATCTCCTTCCTTCGCCCGGAGGCCAGGTTCGACGGCATGGAGGCCCTTGCCGTCCAGATGGACGCGGATTGCGAAGAAGCCCGCCGGAGGCTTGCGGAATGAGGATCTGGAAATGGCTCGGGGCCGGGATCGTCGCGTTCGCGGTGGTCGTGTCGCTGATCAACGCCTCGTGGATCGCTCCAAGGTCGAAGAAGCCTCTGATCCTCGTCGCCCACCGGGGCCTCGCCCAGCAATTCGACCGGGCCGGGGTCGGGCCGGAGACCTGCACGGCGACCCGGATCCGTCCCGGCAGCGAGCATGACTTCATCGAGAACACGCTCCGCTCCCTCTCCAACGCGCGCCATTTCGGAGCGGACGCGATCGAGCTCGACGTCCACCCGACCAGCGACGGCCAGATGGTCGTCTTCCACGATTGGACGCTCGACTGCCGGACCGACGGCAAGGGACCGGTGCGCCGGAAGACGCTTGCCGAGCTGAAGAAGCTCGACGTCGGCTACGGCTACACCGCCGACGGCGGCCGTACCTTCCCCCTGCGGGGCAAGGGCGTCGGCGGAATGCCTACTGTCGAGGAGGCGTTGCGCGAGACTCCGCGGATGCGGCTGTTCT
>DASVTA010000295.1:0-6589 GCA_036387815.1 Allosphingosinicella sp. | reverse complement strand
AAACCATCGTCAGGTCGCCCGCGCCGAACCCGCCGTCGAGCCACTCCGAGCCGCCGAGCCGGGCGCAAAGCGGGCCCAGCCGGCCGCGCACCCGATCCTCGAGGCCGGCCAGGCGCTCGTCATGCCAGCTCTTCGCGCTCTCGAAGGACGCCATCTCGAGCTCGACGATCGGCGGCTCCACCGTGCTGAGCGCGGCGAACATCCAGCCGATCGCCCGCGCCCGCGCCTTTTCCTCCGCCGGAAGCAGCCCCGCGTTCGACTGCGCGATGTGGAGAACGATCGCTCCCGATTCGAACAAGGCGAGATCGCCTTCCTCGTAGGTCGGGATCTGCCCGAAGGGATGGAGCGCCAGATGCCCGGGCCGCTTCATCGCCTCGAACGAAAGCAGCCGGACCTCGTAATCCAGCCCCACCTCCTCGAGCGCCCAGCGAACCGGCATGTCCCGGGCCAGCCCGCGGCCCTCGTCGGGAGAATCGGCGAAGGCCGTGATGGTAACGCTCATCCTGCATCTCCCTTCGGCCGCGGGCTCAGTAACGCAACGCTATAGGTTTCAGGCGGTCCTCGCCGGCCCGTCGCCGGGATCTCGCGGAACCGTCGCGAGAGCGCCCTCCAGCGCGGCCATGGCGTCGGACCAAGGCCCTGCGCCATGCCTGAAATGCGTGAGGGCCATCCGGTAGATCGCTTCGGCCACGGCGCGCGGGGAGCGGATCAGGGCTTCGAACTCGGGCTCCTGCGGCTCACCCGACGAGTCATCGATCTGCCGGATTCGGATGATGCAGCCATAGCGCATGCTCGCCCTTCCCGGGGCGGTGTCGTCGAGGCTGAGCAGCTCGCGCTCGAACTCCACCCGGGTCAGCGTGGGTTCCGCATTGCAGGTCAGCTCGGCGCGCTTCGCGCCCGCGAGCAAAGCGAGGCCCGTGCGAAGCAGATCGCCCATCGGATCGGTGAGGTACCCGCCGCCGAACCCGCTTGCCTTCGTCGGGGTCCGGGCACGGATGCTGTACCAGCCATATCCGTCGATCAAATACTCGAACTCTATGTCCTCGCCCGCGCCCAATTCCGAATGCCAGGGGCCGATCGGCGCCCGTTCTTCCGGGGCGGCATCGTCGATGCCGCTGTCGCGCGGCAGAAGCGCCTCGGCGCTCTCGACGCCTCCGGACGCCTTCCATCCCCATTGCGAATCCTTCAGCCGCCGGGCGGCGCGCTCGGCCCCGTCCGCCGCCGGACCGAGCGCCGCCTCCCACAGGGTGAAGGTGGCGGTCTGGCTGATCCGGCCGCGGTCGAACCCGGCTTCGCCGCTCAAGGATCCGAATTCCGACCGCCTGAGCAGGAGCCGCATCGATCCTCCCATGGAGGCAAGCGAAACGTCGTCGCGCCTGCGCTCCGCGAAATCCCGGAGCGCCGGCGCGAACGCCACCAGGTCCGGGCGCTGGAGCATCGGTCCATGAAGGTCGGCGACCCTTTCCCAACCGGAACCGATCCGGACTGCGACGTCGATCCACGGCCAGCTCTGCCCCTCGCCGGTGCCGACCCACATCGCCAGCGGGCCGATCTCGATGTCGGGATCCTGCTCACGCCTCCGCTCGATCGCCTTCCCGCTCCCGCTCACCCCGCCTCCTGATCCACCCGATTGCACGCCTTGCTCGCCGGGCGGTGAAGCCGCGGCGCTCACGCCGCCTTCTTTAGGGCTATCACCTCCCGGATGGCGCGCGAAAGCTCCCGTTCCTTGAAGGGCTTGCCGAGCTTGGGCACCGAGGTTCCGGCGCCTTCGGGCAGGCTCGCATAGCCCGACACCATCAGCACCGGAAGCTCGGGCCGGCTGGCGAGGATGTGCTGGGTCAGCTCCTCGCCGGTCATTCCCGGCATCGCATAGTCGGTGACGATGAGGTCGACGCTCTGCCGCTCGAGCAGGCGGAGCGCCTCCGCTCCGGAATGCGCCTGGATCACCTTGTGGCCGAGCTCCGTGAGCATGGCCGCCGTATTCTCGAGCACCAGCGGGTCGTCGTCGACCGCGAGGATCAGGAGCGGGTCGGTCGCCGGCGCCGGTTCGTCCTCCTCGGCGTCCCGCTGAGCGTCGGCGGCGCGTTCGGGAGCGATCCGAAGCCAGATCTCGGCCGTGGTTCCGCTTCCCTTGACGCTGCTCAGCACGAACTTGCCGCCGGATTGCTGGGCGAGCCCCTGCACCATCGGCAGTCCCAGCCCGGTTCCCTTGCCGATCCCCTTGGTGGTGAAGAAGGGTTCGGTCGCCTGGGCCAGGACCTGCTCGTCCATGCCTTCGCCATGGTCGGTAACCGACAGCCGCACATATTCGCCCGGCGCCAGCGCTCCCTCCGCAGAGACGATGCTTTCCCGCTGGGCCGCCACCGTTATGGTCCCGCCCTGCGGCATCGCATCCCGGGCGTTGACGATCAGGTTCATCAAGGCGAGCTCGAGCTGCCGCGCATCCGCTTCCACTTGCGGAAGGATGAGCGGGAACCGCGTGTCGATCGTGACCCCGGGGCCGATCGTCCGCTGCAGGAGCTCGGCCATGCCGCGCACTAGGTCGGAAAGGTCGACCGCCTCGAGCGCCAGATCCTGCTTGCGGGCGAAGGCGAGCATCCGCTGGGTGAGGGAAGCGCCGCGCTCCGCGGCCTTGACCGCGTTGCCGATCAGCCCGGACACGTCGGCCCCCTGCTTCAGGCGGCGCTGGGCCAGGTTCAGGCTGCCGAGCACCACCGACAGGAGATTGTTGAAATCGTGCGCGACTCCGCCCGTCAGCTTGCCGATCGCCTCCATCTTCTGGGACTGGAAGAAGGCCTCTCTCGTCCTTTCCAGCTCCTCCTGGGAACGCTTGCGCTCCGTCAGGTCGCGGGTGATCTTGGCGAATCCGATCAGCCTTCCGTCGGGGTGCCGGATCGGGTCGATGACGACGTTCGCCCAGAAGCGGGTGCCGTCCTTGCGCATCCTCCAGCCCTCGGCCTCGAAGCGGCCCTCCCGCTCCGCCGTCTCGAGGGCGATCTTGGGGATCCCGGCGGCCTTGTCCTCCTCCGAATAGAAGCGCGAGAAATGCTGGCCGATGATCTCTTCGGCCTGATAGCCCTTGAAGCGCTCGGCCCCCGCATTCCAGCTGCTCACCTTCCCTTGGGGATCCAGCATGTAGATGGCGTAATCCGTGACGCTCTGGATCAGCAGCCGGAACCTTTCCTCGCTTCGGCGAAGCTCCTCTTCGGCCGCCCTTCGCTCGGTGAGGTCGCGGGTGACCTTGGCGAAGCCGACGAGCCTGCCTTCCGGATCGCGGATGGGATCGATGACGACATTGGCCCAGAAGCGGGTGCCGTCCTTTCGGACCCGCCAGCCTTCCGCCTCGAATCTTCCTTCCCTTTCAGCGGTTTCCAGGGCGATCTTCGGAATCCGGTCACGCTCCTCGGGCGTGTAGAAGCGCGAGAAATGCTGGCCGATGATCTCGTCCGCCTCATATCCCTTGAATCGGCGGGCGCCGGCATTCCAGCTCGTCACCCGGCCGGTGGGATCGAGCATGTAGATGGCGTAATCGGTAACGCTCTGGACGAGCAGCTCGAACCGGCTGCCGCTGCTCGAGGAATGTTCCGAAGGCTCCATAGGGGCGTCCTTGCTCCAGATCAGGATTGGCCCGTAACCAGATTTCGCACCGCGCGTCATCCTCCAATCTGCCCCGCCCGCGGGACTCGGGCGAGCGCTCGCTTCACCGTCTATTCCGCGGTCGGCGCATCGGGAATACAGGCCGGCAGCCGCGTTCCGCCCGTTGACGGCGCACGGCGGCGGCGCCGGTCGCGCCCTCGGTTCAGGAACGTTTGGAGCCGTAGCCGCCGGCCCGCGCGAGGTGGCGCAGGTCGAACTCGACCCGGCACCGGATCTTCCGCCGGATCTGCTCCCACGGCTCGTGCAGGTTCCTTCGCGCGCGGTGGCGCAGGCCCAGTTCTTCCCTGATCACCCGGTCCACCGCGCGCAGGATGTCGGCGCGGTTCTCGCGAGACTTGGCCCAGGCCGGAAGCCTCGCCAGCTGCGAACGGTTGCTCCAGCCGGTGAGCGGGTCGGCCTGCCGCTCCCTCAGCTTCGCCGCCACCAGGGCTCGGATCAGCAAAAGATGCTCCTCGTTGTCGGCAAAGAGTTCACCCCGCCGGGTAGTGATCCGAAGCCAGGCAGCGTAGCCCGCGAGCGGCTCGAATCGGCTGTCCCGCCGGGCGCCGCACCCGCACGCCAGCCGCTCGCTTCCAAGCCTGTCGATCGGCGTGATCGAGGCGCGGCCGCTGCAGACGGGGCATTCCACGAGCCGCCGCCCCGCGAACTCGTCAGCCGAGCGCATCCCGTCTTTCTTCGCGAGGCGCTCGATCCCCGGAATGGCCCGCCTGTCCTTCATCATTTCGCCTGGTACCGCTGTTTATCGACAGCCGAACAGTGAAAACCGTCCCCGTTTTCCCGTCATTGCAAGCGTAGCGGCCGCGATTGACCGGCCCCCTGGGCGGCCCTAAGCCTTCCCCATGGACAGTCAGGCTGCAGCGCCGCCGGCTTTCCTGCGGCCCGCCTTCCGGGGATGGCTCGATCTTGACGAAAGATCCGGCTGGATCCTGCTGGGTTCGTTCAGTTTTGTGCGGATCGTCCTGGTCCTGCACGCCAATGCCACCCGCGGCTACGCCCTCGTTTCGCTGTTGTTCGTCGTCATGGCGCTCACTCCTCCGCTGCTTCTGGCCCGTCCCGGAAGGCAAAAGATCGGGCTGACTTGGCGGCTTCGGCCCCTCGGCCTGCTCGGCGGAATGCTGCTCGGAGCGAGTTGCTGCGCCGCCATGATCGTCAGCGCCCACCTGCTTTTCGGCGTCGGCGGGGACAACGCCTTCGTCTACGTCGCCGGCTCCTATACCGGCCTGCCGCCGGTCATGAGCGATTCTGAAAGGCTGATCCTGTTCGCGGTCTTCGCGCTGATCGGAATGACTTTGAGCCCGATCGGGGAAGAGCTTTTCTACCGCGGCCTCGTCCACGAATGCTTCGCCGGCAAGGCGGGCGAAGGACGGGCGGCCTGCATCGACGCCGCGGCCTTCGCGCTCGTTCACCTCGCCCATTTCGGCTTGGTCTGGACCGCCGCCGGCTGGGTCCTTCTCCCGCTTCCTGCCCTTTGGTGGCTGTGCGGGATGTTCCTCACCGCGCTCGCCTTCAACGGGTCGCGCCGGGCGACCGGCTCGATCGTCGGAGCCGTCGCCGCGCACAGCGCCTTCAATCTGGCGATGACGGCGTGGATCTTCTTCGGAATCCTTTGAACCGCTCCTCCGGCGCGCCCGCAAAAAAGCGGTGGCCGTATATATTTGCCGGCGGCGCGAGCGGGGAGAGCCGGGCCGGAAAGATGCATGGGTCCGATGGCGCCGTCCGCCAGGTCTGGAAATTCAGTCGGACGTCCGGGCGTCGCGAAGCGACCGGAGGAAAGTCCGGCATTGCGGGGTGGACCGGCCGCTCCGGGCACAGAATTCGCGCATCACCTTCGAATTCTTACGCGAATATTTTTTGACGGGGGCTGCCTGGGGCAAGGGCCGCTGCTTCGGCCGGGCGGCCGGCCGGCGCTGGGCCGCCCGCACATCGGCCTCGGCCGCCGAATCCGCCGGCTTCGGTTTCGACACGGCCGGCGGCACGGGGGCGGGAGAGAGGCTGGGAACCGGCGGCGCGGTGACCGAAGCCTCCGCCGCTTCGGGCGCCGTGCCGGGAACCGGTCGCCCGGCCTCGATCGCAGCGGCGCCGCGGGGCTCGGGAAATTCCTGTCGAGGCGCCGAATCCGGCGAGTCCCGGCCGAACCAGCCGGCAGCGCCGACGGCCGCCGCGACGAGCAGAACCGCGGCTCCGCCGGCGAGCCCCAGGCGCAGCGCTTGCGGCCGGGCGCCCGCGCTCGGAGTGGCCGGCGCGCTCCGCTGCGCAGGCGCATTCGTCGCCGCCGGCGGAGGCGCCGGAGCCTCGGGAGTCGCCTTGCGGCCCCCGCACAGACCCTTGAGCTCGAGATGGATCCGCTGCCACCCCGGATGAAAAGGCTGTCCCCGCCATCCCGAAATCGACACGATTCGACTGTCGTCGCCTCGCGTGGGGGGAGCGATCCCGTCGGCCGAAACCTCGATCAGGCCGCGAAGCTGGCGAATCCTGGACAGATCGCCCGAATGGAGCGCGTGAGAGACCAGGGCCCTAGACCAGATCAGGATCCTGGCGTCCGCGTCGGAGCTCTCCACCAGGTCCGCAAGCCCGGCGGGGTCGTCGACCTCGACGGCGCCGACGGCGTACCCCGCCGCCGCGACGGCGTCGGCGAGCCGGGCCGCGGCCGTCGCCTTGTCGGCGGCATGGATAATCGCAACGTCGGCCACGTCAGTCTTCCGAAGGCGCACAGGCAGGACCGCCCTTGGAGCAGGCGGCCCGTTCGAGACGGCTTATTCTATATACACGGCCTTGGGCTCCGGCTTCGCCGGCTCCGGCTTCACGGCCGGGCCGGATTCGACCAGCCTGAGCCGGGCGTCGCCGCCGGCCTCCTCCTCGCTTTCGCGATAGATCATCTTGCCGTCGATGATTCCGCCGCTGGCGATCCGGATCCGCGAATAGGTGACGTCGC
>DASVTA010000294.1:0-1688 GCA_036387815.1 Allosphingosinicella sp. | reverse complement strand
GTGGAGGGGTAAAGCTGAGTCGGAATTGCCCCACCACCGCGCTTCGCGCGGTCCCCCTCCCCGAGGCAAGCTCGGGGAGGAATTTGCCGCGGCTGGTCACCTGACCTCCAGCACGATCTTCCCGACATGCTCGCCGCTGTCCATCAGCCGGTGGGCTGCGGCGGCGTCCTGGAGGGGGAAGGTGGAATGGATGACGGGGCGTATTCGCCCCGACTCCAGATGCGGCCAGACCTCGCGCCGGAGCTCCTCGGCGATGGCGGCCTTGAACTCCGCCGGGCGCGCCCGGAGGGTCGAGCCGGTGAGGACCAGGCGCTTGCGCATCACCTCCCAGATGGGGATCTCCACGCTGGGGCCGCGCTGGGCCGCGATCGAGACGTGCCGTCCCTCCTCGGCGAGGCAGGCGAGATTCCTCGGCAGGTAATCGCCGCCGACCATGTCGAGGACGACCGCGACTCCGCGCCCGCCGGTGACGCCCTTCACTTCCGCCACGAAATCCTGCGCCTTGTAATCGATCGCATGCGCGGCGCCGATCTCCAGCGCCCGCGCGCATTTGTCCGCCGATCCGGCGGTGACGATGACCGTGAGCCCGCAGACCTTGCCGAGCAGGATGGCGGTGGTGCCGATCCCGCTCGTTCCGCCATGCACCAGGATGAAGTCCCCTGCCTTCGCCCCTCCCCGCTGGAAGAGGTTGGTCCAGACCGTGAAGAAGGTCTCCGGAAGGGCCGCCGCCTCCACCATCGAGAAGCCGGCCGGGACCGCGAGGCACTGGCCGACCGGAGCCGAGCAATATTCCGCATAGCCGCCGCCGGCGACGAGGCCGCAGACACGCTCGCCCAGCCGCTTTTCGTCGCCGGCGACGATCGTTCCGGCCACCTCCAGGCCCGGGATCGTCGGAGCGCCCGGCGGAGGCGGATAGAAGCCGAGCCGCTGCATCACGTCCGGCCGGTTGATTCCGGCCGCCTCGACCCGGATCAGAACCTCGCCCGGCCCCGGCCGGGGCACCGGCCGCTCCACCGGTTGGAGCACTTCGGGCCCGCCGGGGGCCTCGGGGTCGATCGCGACCATCTTGTCCGGGATTGCGTCCATGCGGTCACGCCTCGCGCCGAATGCGCGTGCGCGCAAGCCCTTCGGCTTGACGCCGCCGCCCGGAACGGGGAGTCTGGCGCCCATGGACCTGGACGAGCTTTTCCCGAACAAGCCGGACGATCCGCTGACTCAGCTCGGGCGGCAGGATCTCGACCCGCTGTCGGTGGACGAGCTTCACGCCCGTATCGAAGCGCTCGAAGCCGAGATCGCCCGGGTGCGCGCCAAGATCGATGCCGCGGTTAACCACCGGGCAAGCGCAGAGCAGCTATTCAAGAAATGATGAAGCCGGGGGAACATTCGGCCTTTTCCCCAGCTTTTTTGGAGGTGCGCTTGATGACGGGAGCCAGACGCCCGACATTAAGGCCAGGTAGTCCGTGAATCTTTGCGGGCTTTGAGGAGTAACCGAATTGCCTTCCTTCGCCCGCGAACTCGAGCAAACCCTGCATACCGCCTTGGCGGAAGCCAGCGGCCGCCGGCACGAATATGCGACCCTGGAGCACCTCCTGCTCGCACTCACCGAAGACGCCCACGCCTCGAAGGTGATGAGCGCCTGCGGAGTGGACCTCAAGGAGCTTCGCGAAGCGGTCCGAGCCTATCTCGAC
>DASVTA010000293.1:0-8208 GCA_036387815.1 Allosphingosinicella sp. | reverse complement strand
CTATGTCCGCAACGAGGCCGAGCAGACTGTCATCACCTCGGGCGGCGGCGAGCCGGAGGCCGTGGTGACGATGGCGGAGAACGGCACCGTCGTCACCGTCGTCGAGGCCAGCGGCGACGGCTACATAAGCTATGAGATCGCCGGCGGCGCCGATGCCGCGGCCTTCGTCATAGACGCTTATACGGGCGTGCTCGAATTCTCCGGCGCCGCGGATTTCGAGGCCCTGGGCGACAGCGACCAGGACAATGTCTACGAAGTCACGGTGCGGGCCAGCGACGGCCTCACTTCCGCCGACCAGCAGCTTCGGGTCCAGCTCCAGAACGTCAACGAAGCGGTGACGATCACCTCGGGCGCCGCGTTCGCGGTCCTCGAGAACGCAACGGCGGTGACCGTCGTGAGCGCCGTCGACGGTGACGGCGACCCGATCGGCTTCGCCCTCGCGGGCGGCGCCGACGCGGCCTTGTTCGACATCGACGCGGCAACCGGCGCTCTGAGCTTCAAGAACGCTCCGAGCTTCGAGGCGCCGGCGGATTTCGACGGCGACAACATCTACGAAGTCGAGGTGTCGGCGAGCGACGGCTCCCTTACGGACACCAGGACCGTCTCCGTTCACGTCGCCGATCACAGCGAGTCGATCGCCTTCGTCTCGGGCGGCGGCGGCGACTCGGCCGCGGTCACCCTGAGCGAGAATTCGGGCGACGTGCTCGGCCTGCTGGCCGTCGATCCGGACGGATCCGCGCCGCAATACGGCATATCGGGCGGCGCCGACGCGGCTTCGTTCGAAATCGACCCGGCCACCGGGATGCTCCGGTTCAAGGATCTCCCCGATTTCGAGGCTCCCGGCGATGCCGACGGCAACAACGTCTATGAAGTGACGGTCGCGGCGACCGACGGTGAGAGCAGCGATCATCAGTCCGTCTCGGTCACCGTCGCCAATGCCTATGAAGGGGTCAGCTTCGCGGCTCCGTCGCGCGCCTTCGCCCTCGACGAGGGAAGTCTCGGGATCGGCTCGGTCTCCGCGCGGGGCGAGGCGGGCGCCTCGATCGCCTACAGCATCAGCGGCGGCGCGGACTCGGCGCTGTTCAGCGTCGACTCGACCACCGGCGCCCTCAGCTGGATCGCCGCGCCCGATTTCGACAGCCCGGCCGATTCGGGAGGCGACAATGTCTACGACCTGATCGTCACGGCGGGCGACGGCACGGCCAGCGCCACCCAAGCCGTCTCCGTCACCGTCGGCAATGTCGACGAGCGGCCGGTCTTCGCGCCGGGCGGCACCCAGCTTGGCATCGACGAGGGCAACACCGCCGTCACTATCCTGGCCGCCGCCGATCCGGAGGGCGCCGCCGTCGGCTTCGCCATCGCCGGCGGGGCCGATGCGGCTCTCTTCGCGATCGATTCGGCGACGGGCGCTCTCAGCTTCCTTGCAGCGCCCGATTTCGAGGCGCCCGCCGACTCGGGCGGGGACAATGTCTACGAGGTCGAGGTTTCGGCGAGCGACGGCCAGCTGTCGCAGACGAGGTCGCTGTCGATCGCGGTCGCCGACCTGTCTCCGCCCGTGGCCCTGGGCGACGAGTTCGTCGTCAACGCCACCTTCCAGAGAACCCAGGCGCATTCGGACGTGACCCGGCTCGCCGACGGCAATTTCGTCGTCACCTGGATCGACGCGGACTTCAACACCACCGCGGGCCGATTCCTTCGGGCGCAGGTCTTCGCCCCCGACGGGGTCAAGATCGGCGGCGAGCTGACGCTCGCTTCGGGCAGCGGCGTCGGCACCGAGCCGGCGGTCGCCGCGCTTCCGGACGGCGGCTTCGTCGTGGCTTCGAGGCCGCTCGGCAGCATCGCCGTCCAGATGTTCGATTCGGCCGGCACGGCCACCAGCGCCAAGCTCACCGTCTCCAATGCGGGAAGCGGCGTCGGCGAACCGCAGATCGCGGTTCTGGCGAACGGCGGATTCGCGGTCACCTGGGACGACAGCCGGTCCACCGGGACCGACGTCAGCGGCTCCGGGGTTCATCTGCGGGTGTACGACTCCGCGGGAGCGCCGGTGGGGGGCGACGTGCTCGTCAACACGAGCACCGCCGGCAACCAGGCCGATCCTTCGATCTCCGCGCTGGCGGGCGGGGGCTATGTCGTCACCTGGACGGACCGGCCGGGGCAGGGCGCCTCCTGGGTCGCCAAGGCCCAGATCTTCGATTCGGCCGGAGCGCGGGTCGGAGGCGAATTCGTGGTCAGCGGATCGTCCTCGGGCTTCGCAACCGTGGTCGAGACTTCGGTCGTCACGCTCAGCAACGGCAATTTCGCCGTCGCCTGGAGCGAGAGCGACGAATCCGGCCCGGCCCACCGGATCCAGATCTTCACCCCGGCGGGGGTGAAGGTGGGCGGCCAGATCGTCGCGCCGAGCAATGCCTACGGGACCTCGGTGGGGCCGTCGCTGACGGCGCTTTCCGACGGCGGGTTCGCGGTCGCTTGGTCGCCCAACAACCCGCCCCAATCCGACGGATCCGGCAAAGCGATCTTCGTCCAGGCTTACGACTCCGCGGGGCTGGCCAAGGGGCCGGCGACCCGGGTCAACGGCCAGGCCAATGGCGACCAGCTCGATCCCTCCATCGCCGGCCTCGGCGACGGCCGCTTCGTCGTCACCTGGACCGACCTCAACGGCGCCGGCGCGGACGACGACCAGGTGATGGCCCGGATCTTCGCGCCGGAAGGTCATGTCCTCAACCAGCGGCCCGTCATCACGTCCGACGCCTCCGTCGTCATCGACGAGGGCCGCAGCGACGTCACGACGGTGGCCGCGACCGACTCCGACGGACCGGACGCGGTGACCTATTCGATCGCCGGCGGGGCCGATGCGGCCCTGTTCAGGATCGACTCCGCCACCGGCGCGCTCAGCTTCATCGCCCCTCCCGACTACGAGGCCCCTGCGGCGGGCTCGAACAACGTCTATGCTGTGACCGTGAAAGCGGGCGACGGCGAGTTGAGCAGCCTGCAGTCGCTCCTGGTGACGGTCCGCAACGTCAATGAAGGCGTGGCGATCGCCACCGGCCCGGCGCTTGTCGTGAACGAAGATTCCGCGTTCGTCGCCAAAGTCGCCGCGACCGACGGCGACGGGGATCCGCTCAGCTACGCCATCGCCGGCGGGGCCGACGCCGCGCACTTCATCATCGACCCGGAGACCGGGGACCTGTCGGTCCGCGGCTCGCTCGATTACGAGGCGCCCGCCGACGCCGACGGCGACAATGTCTACGAGGTCACCGTCCGCGCCAGCGACGGCCGGCTCTTCGACGATCGGCAGATGTCGATCACCGTCGCCGACGTTTACGACGACGTCGAGATCGTCTCCTACGGCGGGGCGGGCTCGGTTTCACTGGCCGTGCAGGAAAGCGGCAGCTTCCAGGTCGCCGACGTCGACGCTTCCATGTCGTCCATGTCCGGAGTGACGTTCGCGATCGCCGGCGGGGCCGACGCGTCGCTGTTCACGATCGATCCGGCCGACGGCGAGCTCAGCTTCAACTACCCCTTCATGCCGGACTTCGAGGCTCCGGGCGATGCCGACGGGGACAATGTCTACGACGTGGTCGTCGTCGCCCGGATGGGGACGAGCAGCGACTCCCAGGCCTTCGCGATCACCGTCACGAACCGGAACGAGAGCCTCTGGATCACCTCGGACGGGCATGGGGACGCCAACCTGTCGGTGGACGAAGGCGGCCGCCTCGTCACCACCGTCACTGCATACGATCCGGACGGGGATGTCCCGGCTTACTCGATCCTCGGCGGGGCCGACGCCTCCAAGTTCGCGATCGACTCTGCGACCGGCGTCCTGACCTTCATCGCGGACCCCGATTACGAGTCGCCGCAAAGCGCCGCGGGCACCAATCTCTACACGGTCGAGGTCGGCGCCGGCGACGGCGAGCATATGAGCCGGCAGATGATCCGGGTCGCGGTCAACAACGTCAACGAAGGCGTGACGATCACGTCCGGCGGCGGCGGCAACAGCGCCGCGGTCACGGTGAACGAGAATGGCCTCGCAGTGACGGCCATCGCGGCCGGCGACGTCGACGGCGATCCGCTCACCTATTCGATCTCCGGCGGCGCGGACTCGGCCCGGTTCGCGATCGATGCCCGGACGGGCGCCCTCAGCTTCGTCCAGGCGCCGAACTTCGAGGCTCCGGCCGATTCGGGCGGGAACAACGTCTACGACGTCGTCGTGTCGGTCTCCGACGGCGCCTTCACCGACAGCCAGGCGATCGCGGTGACGGTCGCCAACGTCAACGAGGCCGTCGCGATCACCTCGAACGGCGGCGGCGCCGGCGCTTCGCTGACGGTGGCGGAGAACGGCACCGCCGTGACCGTCGTCGGCGGGAGCGACCCTGACGGCGGAGCGGTGACCTACGCCATCGCCGGGGGCGCCGACTCGGCGCGCTTCACCATCGATGCGAGCACGGGCGCCCTGGCGTTCATCGCCGCGCCCAATTTCGAGGCGCCTTCGGATTCGGGGGCGAACAACGTCTACGACGTGATCGTCTCGGCAAGCGACGGCGCCTTCACCGACACCCAGGTCCTCGCGGTCACCGTCGGCAACGTCAACGAGGGGGTCGCGATCCGGTCCAACGGCGGAGGCGCAAGCGCGGCCCTGACGATCGCGGAGAACGGCGCCGCCGTCACGACCGTGAAGGCGGACGACGCGGACGGCGGCCCACTCACCTACGCGATCGCCGGCGGCGCCGATTCGGGCCGCTTCACGATCGACGCGGCGACGGGAGTCCTCGCCTTCATCGCGGCTCCGAACTTCGAGGCTCCAGCCGATTCGGGCGCGAACAACGTCTACGACGTGATCGTCGCCGCCACCGACGGAAGCTTCACCGCCACCCAGGCGCTCGCCGTCAGCGTCGGCAACGTCAACGAAGGCATCGCGATCACGTCCTTCGGCGGCGGCTCCGGAGCGAACGTCTCCGTCGCGGAGAACGGCCGCGCGGTCTCCACCATCGCCGCGGCGGATCCGGACGGCACGCCCACGACCTATTCGATCGCCGGCGGCGCCGACGCGGCCCGCTTCACGATCGATCCGCGAACGGGGCTCCTCCAGTTCGTCTCCGCCCCCGACCATGAGCTGCCCGGCGACTCCAACGGCGACAACGTCTATGCCGTCATCGTCCGGGCGAGCGACGGCCAGCTTTCCGACGACCTCGCGCTGAACGTCACAGTCACCAACGTGCGGGACGGGGCCAACATCACCGGCACCGCCGGCAGCGATTCGATCTCCGCCTCCAGCTTCAGCCCGGCGCTTCGCACCACGAACTCGGAAGACACGGTGTTCGGCCGCGACGGCCATGACAACATCCAGGGCCTGGCGGGGGACGACGAACTGTACGGCGAGGGCGGAAACGACACCCTGACGGGTGGGGCCGGCGCGGACCGCCTGTCCGGGGGCCTGGGCAAGGACCAGTTCACCTACAACAGCGCTTCCGAATCCGCCGGAGCCGCGCGCGACCTGATCACGGACTTCAGCCGGTCGCAGGGCGACAAGATCTCGCTGAGCGCGATCGACGCCAACAGCCTCGTGAGCAACAACCAGGCCTTCACGTTCATCGGTTCGGCCGCTTTCTCGAACGTGGCGGGTCAGCTGCGCTTCGAGACGTCGGGCGGCGTGACCACGATCTCGGGCGACATCAACGGCGACGGAGTGGCCGATCTCCAGATCCAGCTTTCAGGGTCCATCGCCTTGATCGCGTCGGACTTCATCCTCTAGGGCAGGATCGCTCGTTGGAATTGGGCTCCGTCATTGCGAGGAGCGAAGCGACGAAGCAATCCAGCGGGTTCGGAGGTTGGGCTGGATTGCTTCGCTACGCTCGCAATGACGGGGAGTGAACCGGCAACGGGCGACCTGCTTTCGCGAAGGCGACGCGACTACCGCTCCGCCCGGCGGCGGTTGAAGCGCTGCAGGGCGGCGAGCAGGCTCGGCTCGTCAGCGGTGACGATGTCCGAGATCCGCCAGCCGGCGCCGGTGCGGACGAGCCGCAGCCGAACGTCGCGCCGGTCGCGGCCGCCGAAGTCCAGGAGGATGCGGGCGATCGCGCGGGAGCGGGCCGGCTGGCGGACCTCGCCGACGACGGGACGAAGCCCCGCCGCATCCTGGCACTGGCAGAGCGGGTCCGCGTCCATATACCCGACCTCGTCGCGGGAAAGGCGGGAGTCCTCCCGGATAGCCGCGACCAGCGGCGCCGCGAAGATTCGCTGCGGAGCGGCGAGCGGATCGTAGTCCGAGTCCCGATATCCGGCATAGACGCGCTCGACGAAGCCCCTGGGGCTCTCCGCGGCCGGGGCCAAAGCGAGCAGCGCGGCGGCGAGGCCGAGGCTCACAGGCTTTCTCCCGCCAGCTCGAGGACCACCATCCACTCCTCCTCCCGAACCGGAGCGACGGAAAGGCGCGACTGGCGGATCAGCTCCATCCCGGCGAGCCTGGGATCGGCCTTGATCGACTTCAGCGTCACGGGCGCGAGCGGCCGTACCGGCTCCACCGCGACGGACACCCAGTCCGGATCTTTCGGATCGGGTCTCGCCTCCCGGGCCACGCGCATCACTCCGACGACGGCGCGATCGGCGCCGCTATGGTAGAAGAAGGCCTGATCGCCGGCCTTCATCGCCTTGAGGTGGAGCCGGGCGGCGGGATTGCGGACCCCGTCCCATTCGGTCGCCCGGTCCCGCACCAGGTCCGCCCAGGCGTAGGTGCCCGGCTCCGATTTCATCAGCCAGTAGGCCATCAGCGCGCTCCTCCGCCGCGAGCGTAGATTTTTACGGCCCGGCGCGCCACAAGGAGCCGCATGCGACAGCTTATCCTTTTGTGCCTGGTCCTGTCCGCCTGCGGAGACCCCGCCGTCGTCGCCAACCGGACCGCCGGGCAAGGCCCGGCCGCGGCGGAACCCGACATGGTCACGCCCCAGTCCCGGCCGGTCCGGATAGGCGAGCATGGCGCCAACTTCCGAGCCTGCAGCTCGACCGGGACCACCCGCGGGCTCAAGGCGGGGGAGGCGCTGCCCGTGCGCTCGTCCCCGTTCGAGAATGCGGCCGAGACCGGCAGCGTCGCTTTCGGCGCCCGCTTCTTCATCTGCGCGCGAAGCCTCGACCAGAAATGGTTCGGCATCGTCTTCGACGAGGGAGGGGCGCTCGCGGAGCGCTGCGGGGTCTCGGAGCCGGTTGCGAGGCGGCGGGATTATGACGGCCCCTGCCGCTCCGGCTGGGTGCAGAGCGCGTTCGTCAAGCTGATCGCCGGCGAGGCTCCGCCCGCGCCGGAAAATGCGGTTGCGAACGGTCTCGCCCCGACTTCGAGAAACGGCGTCTGACGCCATTCTTCCCGAAAATTTTTCCGTTTCCCCGCAACCGGATAGAAATTGGTGCCTGGCACCAATTTTCGGTGGGTGGGGTGAGCGCGAATCCGGTGGGCTGCAAAACGTTTCGGGGCCGGTCGATTTCGGCTCTCCAGGTATCTGAAAAATATGATTTTTTAGAAAAGTTCCTGCTTGAGGCGAATTTTTCTTCGCCGTGTCTCCGGAGTCACACGGCTCGTCGCGAAGTCCCGGCCGACGGGTTGCTAAGCCCCCGCGCTTCGACCATCTGCCGCTCAGCTTAGTAGCGAGAGCGGGTCCGCCGCAGCCGATCACCGGCTGGCGGGCGCTCGAGACGGGGGGCGATCGGGGATGCGGTTCTGGCATCCGGGGGATCAGCCAGCCGCATAAAAAAGAGACTAGATGAACCGGATCGTTCGCGCCGCGGGCTTCGCCGCGGCTTGCTTTGCGCTTGTCGCAGGCGCCAGCTACTCCGACCCCGCCGCCGCCGGCGAAACCCTTGCCAAGGCCCCGGCCGCCGTTACGGGAGAGGCGGGTGCGCAGTCCACCATGACCGACCCGTCGCTTTTTTCCAAAATGTGGGCGAACGTCACCGCGCTGGTGACTCCGAAGTCCGAGGCGCCGATCTCGGCCCCGGTGCCCGGCGCAAGCCTGGCCGATCTCGTCCTGTCCCTGGCCGACACCCAGACTTCGGACCGGGAGCAGGAGTGCCTCGCCAACGCGGTCTATTTCGAAGCGCGCAGCGAGCCGATCGAAGGCCAGCTGGCCGTCGCCGAAGTGGTTCTGAACCGGGCCGCCTCGGGCCGCTACCCGACCGACCTTTGCGCCGTCATCACCCAGAAGGCGCAATTCTCCTTCATCCAGC
>DASVTA010000292.1:0-3578 GCA_036387815.1 Allosphingosinicella sp. | reverse complement strand
GATTTACCCCTCCACCACCCTTCGGGTGGTCCCCCTCCCCACCGCTTCGCGGCAGGGAGGCAAATGAAAGAAGAAAATGAAACCCGGCAAAGAACTGCTTTTCCTCGCGCTCGGCGGCTCCGGCGAGATCGGAATGAACGTCAATCTCTACGGCTGCGACGGCAAGTGGATCATGGTCGATCTCGGCATGACCTTCGCCGATCCGGGATATCCCGGGGTCGAGCTCATCCTCCCTGACCTGACCTTCATCGAGGAGCGCCGGGACGACCTGCTCGGAGTGGTCCTGACCCACGGCCACGAGGACCATATCGGCGCGATCCCCTATCTAGCCGACGATCTGGGAGTGCCGCTTTGGGCGACGCCCTTCACCGCCGGGCTGATTGCCGAGAAGCTGCAGGAGGAAGGTCTCGAGCGGCAGGTGAAGGTGAACATCATCGACATTGGCGGCACGATGCAGATCGGTCCGTTCGGCTTCCGCTTCGTCCCGCTCGCCCATTCGATCCCGGAGGGCAACGCCCTCCTCATCGACACCCCCTACGGCAAGGTCTTCCATACCGGCGACTGGAAGCTCGACGAATTCCCGCAGCTTGGCGATCCCGCCGACGCCGCCGCGCTGACCCGGGTCGGCGACGAAGGCATACTCGCGCTCGTCTGCGATTCGACCAACGTCTTCCAGGAGGAGGCTTCGGGATCCGAGGAGCAGGTCCGCCAGGGCCTCGACCGGGTGATCGGCGAGGCCGAGGGGCGGGTGCTGGTCACCACCTTCGCGTCGAACGCCGCCCGGCTCAGCACGCTCGGCAAGGTCGCGAGGGACACCGGCCGGCAGGTCTGCGTCGCGGGCCGCTCGCTCGACCGGATCCTGAGGGTCGCGCGAAGCGTCGGCTATCTGACGGATTTCCCGGAGACTATAGACTTCGAGACCGCCATGTCCTTGCCGAAGCGGGACGTGATGATCATCGGCACCGGCGGCCAGGGCGAGAGCCGCGCGGCGCTGGCCCGGATCGCCTTCGACCAGCACCGGATAAAGCTCAGCGAAGGCGACCTGGTCGTCTTCTCGTCCAAGCAGATCCCCGGCAACGAGATCGCCATCGGCCGGATCCAGAACGAGCTGGCCGCCCGCGGCATCAGGATGATCACCGACCGGCAGGCGAACGTCCACGTATCCGGCCACCCGGGCCGGCCCGAGCTCGCCGCGATGTACGGCTGGATCCGGCCCGAGATCATCGTCCCGGTCCACGGCGAGATGCGCCACCTGGCCGAGCATGACCGTTTCGCCCGCTCGCACGGCGTTCCGCGCGGGATCGTCCAGAAGAACGGCGACGTCGTCCGGCTCGCCCCCGAGGGGCCGAAGAAGCTGGGCGAGGAACGGGTCGGCCGCCTCATCCTCGACGGCGACGTCATCCTCGCGGCCGACGGTCCGACGATGAACGAGCGGCGCAAGATCGCCAGCTTCGGAGTGATCTCTGTCGCGCTGGCGCTCAACGCGAAGGACCGGCTGGCCGGCGACGTGCAGATCGCCATCGAGGGCATTCCGGTCGAGGAGGATCGGGACGCCTTCCTGGAGGAGGCCGCCGACGCGGCCTCGGAGGCGGCACTGAAAGGCGCCGCCAGCGAGGACAAGCTTCGCGAGGCCGTCCGGCTGGCGGTCCGCCGCTGCGCCACCGACTGGACCGGCAAGAAGCCGGTGGTGGACGTGCTGCTGATCCGGGTGTGAGATGCGCAGCCGTCATTGCGAGCCCTTCGACGCCGCCCGCGGCGGCGCTCAGGATAAACTGCGGCTGCGCAGCAGCGAAGCAATCCAGCGGCTCCGGCCGCCTAAGCTGGATTGCTTCGTCGCTTCGCGCCTCGCAATGACGACCCTATGAAGTTCCAGTCGATCCTGGCCATCTACGTCCTGTTCTGGACCCTGAGCCTGTTCCTCGTCCTGCCGTTCGGCGTCCGTACGCCGGAGGAGGAGGGGGTGGAGACGCCCGCCGGCCACGCGCCGAGCGCGCCGCACCGGTTCAGCCTCGGCAGGACGGCGCTTCGGGCGACCATCGTCTCGGCGGCCGCGTTCGGACTGTTCTACGCCAACTATCTTTTCGGGTGGGTGACGGTGGACATGCTGGACTGGAGCCGGTGAGAATTGCCTCCCCATCGAAGATGGGGAGGGGGACCACACGAAGTGTGGTGGAGGGGTAGAAGGCGCGGAGGTCCGAGGATCGCTCGAGAACGCCAGATCCGTGCCGTTACCCCTCCACCAGGCGATGCCTGGTCCCCCTCCCCATGCTGCGCATGGGGAGGCAAATCAGGATCGGATCCGCTCGATCGCCTGGGCGAGCGCGACGTAGAGCTTGCCCATGTCGCTGGAGAGGATGGTGACGCCCAGCGGGGAGCCGTCGCGGTCGGCCAGGACTCGGCGGAGCATCGCCTCGAAATCGTGGATGTAGCGGTTCACCTGCTCCCGGAACTCGGGCTCTTCCTCGTAATGGCGGGCGATCTCGCGGGCGTCGTTGCGGTCGAGCAGGCGCACCGCGCGGCGAGTGAAGACGCCGCGGTCGCCCTTCAGATAGGCGGTCCAGGCGCTGTCGGTGACTTCGTTCGACAGGATCTTGGTGACGTCGATCGCCGTCGAGTTGAGCGATTCGATCAGCAATGCGACCCGGCGCGAGAAACTCTCGCTTTCCTTCTCCTCCCGCTCGCGGCGCTCGTCGTCGATCCGGGCCTCGATCGCCGCGGCCGTCTCGCCCAGCGAAAGCATCTGGCGGGTGAGCCGCTCGGAGGCCCGACGGGCGGTGTCGATGGCGCGTTCGGACACGGCGGAAAGCTCCGCCATCTGCCGCTCGACGGTTTCGCTGACCGCGCGCTCGAGCGCCTCGCGGCTGGCTTCGCCCAGCGCCGCGGCGCTGGCCGGAATGGCGGCGGAAATGGCCTCCCGGGCCCGCTCCGACGCCTGACCTGCCGCCTCCCGGACCCGAAGCAGAGCCTCGATCAGCTCGGGGCCGGTGTCGGCCGCGATCCGCTGGGCGGCCGCTCGCGCCTCCTCGGCGGCGCTGCCGAGAGCCCGCAGCTGCTCTTCCGCGCCCGCCGAGCCTTCCCCGATCCGGGCGAGCAGCGTCTCGACCGCCACCTGCTGCCGGGCCAGCGCCGCTTCGCCGTCGCTGAGCCGGGCCGCCGCGGAACCCGTCATGGCTTCGATGTCGCCGACGATCGGAACGATCGCCTCGGCCGCCTCGCGCGTTCGGCCCGCCTGCGCCTCGACGCTCCTCAGCGCGGCCGGCAGCGACTCGCGCAGCTCGCCCGAAATGGAGCTCAGGGAGGCGCCCAGCTCGCCCGCGCTCGCGATCAGCGCGCCGGCCTGCGCCTGGCCGGCGCCCAGCTCGTCGATCATGGCCGCCGCCGCCGTTCGAACCCCCGCCACCGCTTCCCCGGTGCCGGCGGCGATTCTCTCGCCCGCCGTCCGAGCGCCCTCGGCGGCGGTTCCGAGCGCGCGCAACTGGGCCTCGGCCTCGGCCGAGCCTTCGGCCACCCGGGCGAGCAGCGCGTCGATCATGTCGCGGCTCCGGCCGACGGCCTGCTCGCTTTCGCCGAGACGCGCC
>DASVTA010000291.1:0-3157 GCA_036387815.1 Allosphingosinicella sp. | reverse complement strand
GAAGTCATGATCGGCGGTGTTCCTGTCCGCACTGCCGCACCGCCCCCACAGACGCGCGTTGCCGGTGCAGATTATGCCGGAAGCGTTACCATTCGGTATCCATCAATCCCGCGGCCGCCTGAGCACGATGTAGAGCGCTCCGGCGCCGCCGTGGCGGGGATGGGCGTTCCGCACCGCGGCGATGCGACCCGAGTGCCGGGACGCGTTCAGCCAGTCGCCGACGGCGGCCCGGATGGCGCCGCGCCTGCCCGTCCCGGACGCACCGGGCGGCTTGCCGGTGACGAGGAGCAGAAGCCGGGCTCCGTCGGCGATCGCCTGTTCCAGCCGCCGGTCGAGCAGATCGTAGGCGGTCGCGAGATTGTGGCCGTGGAGGTCGAGCATCGCGTCCGGCGACACCGATCCGCGGCTGAGCCGCCGGTCCCAGCTTCCGTCGAGCGTTTCGCCGGGAGGCTTGCGGGCCGGAGGGGGTGGCGGTGGCGCGGTCGCTCCCCGGCGAGGGCCGGGGGCCACCGCCGGCGCCTCCTGGGCCCCGGCCTCCGCCGGGGAGCTGAGAGCCTCGGGCGTAGCGGCGCCTTCGAGCGGCCGCACCGATTCGACCACCTTCGCCCACAGTTTCGCTTCGTCAGGGCCGAGTCGTCGCATCGAGCCGGGCCAGCGTTCCTTTCGGCACGAGCACCCAGGCGCGGCCGCGGCCCTGCATGCCGCCGGCGATCCGGGCGGCCTCCGGCCCGGCGCCCCAGAAGGTGTCGAACCGGTTGGATCCCTTGATCGCTCCGCCCGTATCCTGCGCCACCCAAAGCCCGCTCGCCTCGGCGCGATCGAGCTGGAGAAGCACCGGAGCGCCCATCGGCACATATTTGGGGTCGGTCGCTACGGTGGCGCGGCCGGTGACCGGAAGGCCGAGCGCGCCGAGCGGTCCTGCCCCGGTCAGCTCCTGGAAGAAGATGTAGCTCTTGTTCTCGCGCATGATCGCCCTCCCCTCCTCGGGGTTGGCGCGAAGCCAGGCGACGATGCCCTGCATGCTGGTCTGGCCGGGGCCGAGCAGGCCCCGGTCCTTCATCAGCTTGCCGATTCCGACATATTCGCGGCCGTTCTGGCCGGCGTAGCCGATCCGCAACACCGAGCCGTCGGGCGACCGCAGCCGGCCGGAGCCCTGGATCTGCAGGAAGAAGAAATCGATCTCGTCGGCCGCCCACGCGATTTCGAGACCCCGATCGGCGAGCGCTCCGGCCTCGATTTCGGAACGTTCGAAATAAGGGACGACGACGCCGTTCTCGAGCCGGCCGCGGCGCGGCGTTCCGGCGGCCTGCGCCGTCGCCGCGTCGACCTCGACCAGATCGGGCGGCTTGCGGTAGACCGGGACTTCAAAGCCGGGCTGCCGGGTGCGCGAGCCGGCGATCTCGGGCTCGAAATAGCCGGTGACGAAGGCGGCGCCGTCGCCCACCTGGAGCATTTCGAAATGGTCGGCGAAGAAAGCGGCGGCGGAGGCCGGACCGGCCTGCGCGGCCGCGCAGGCCGGGCTCCAGTCTTCCGGCCGGGTGAGGCCGCTGGCGTCGGTCCGCTTGACGAGAGCCGGGCAGCTGATCCGGAAGGCCTGGAGCGCCCGGGCGGCCTCGGGCTCGCCGATCGCGGGTAGAGCGGGTCCGGCGGAAGCTCCCAGCAAGGCGGCGGTCGGCGGCTTGGCCGGGACCGCGGGAGGAGGTGCCTCGGCCGTGGGGGCGGGCTGCGGCGCCGGCTGCGGCCGGCTTTCCTTGGGGACGCAGCTGGCGAGCAGGATCATCGTGGCGAACGCCGGAAGCTTCGAAAGTTTCGGAAGTTTCGGCTTCCCAACAAGGGGAAAACTTCCGCCTCCCGGGATGATCACCCCGCGCCTGTCACGCCATGATTCGCTTCTGCCCACGCGGAGAGGATACCCCTTGGGAGGCGGTGTAGGAAAATTGTTTCTGAGAACCCACCTGTTCATGGATTCCGGCCTTCGCCGGAATGACGGCGTGCTCAGTCCGCTTCGTCAGTCTCGACGAGCAGCCAGTTGGGATCGCCGCTGCCGAGGGTGCGGCGGAAGGTCCAGACGTCGTGGGTCGGGATGGCGTCGCTCAGCGTGCCGGCGATGACCTTGCCCTCGCGGTCGCGCGTGACGGCCGCGATGTCGGCGTCGAAGCGGACGTCGACCTCCGCCGTCCGGCCGGCGAGGCGGGCGTCCTGGATGACCGCCTTCTCGATCTGCACGAGCCGGTTGTCGAGCTGCTCGCCCGCTTCCTCGCGGGCGGTGATCGCATTCTCGAAGGTGGCGAGCACGTCGCCGCCGACGAGGTGCCGAAGCTCCTCGCGGTCGCCGCGCCAGAAGGCCTCGAGGATCATCCGGTAGGCGGCCTGAGCGCCCTCGAGGAAGCGGCCCACGTCGAAGCTCGAATCGGCGCCGACGATCGCTCGAATGCCGGGAGTCGCCGGTTCCTCGTAGACGAAGCCGCCCGTGTCCGGGCGGTCGACCGTGACGTCCGCGGCGGGCGCGGCGGCTTCGGTGCCGGCGGCGGTCTCGGCCGGCCGAAGGATCGGCTGCTGCTCATGGCCGGTACGGCGGCCGAGCACCGAGTAGAGCCTCAGGCCCACGAACAGGGCAACCATCGCCAGGAGGACAATCTCGGTCACTTAGGTCTCCGAACTCAACGAGCCTTACACATAGGCTCTTGGCCTCAAGTATTCAAATGGAGCGCGGTTCCCTGGTGAGAGTCCAAGGGGCCCCGGTCGTTCAAGGCCCGTCATCCGGCGAAAGCCGGGACCTCCAGGACGAGAAATCTCGGCGGGTCTCCCCGAGGTCCCGGCTTTCGCCGGGATGACGGGGGTGGAGCCGGTTGCACGGTCAGGCCGCGCCTGCTACCCGCCCGGGCGCACCGGGTTCCGCGCGCTCGCGGCCCGCCTCACCCAAACTTTTGCAAGGCGAATCAAATGGCCGAAGAGCAGGGCAATCCCGCAGAAATGCAGCCGAACGGCAACGACACCGCGCCCCAGGTCGGAGTCATTTCCCAATATGTGAAGGACCTTTCCTTCGAAAACCCGAACTCTCCGGCCGTCTACCAGTGGCAGACCCAGCCGAAGATCGAGGTCGACTTCAACATCGGCTCGAGCAAGCTCAACGAAGAGATTTACGAAGTCGCGCTCC
>DASVTA010000290.1:0-6248 GCA_036387815.1 Allosphingosinicella sp. | reverse complement strand
GGGCAACATGTCGACCACCATCACCCTGCCGGCGCGCGCCGGGTGCCTCGCGGCGATCATCATCGCGATGGAGCCGCCCATCGAATGGCCGACGATCGCCGGCCGGAGGAGATTGTTGGCGGCGATGTAGCCGGCGATCTCGTCGGCGACCGGCGCGGCGACCTGTCCCGCCGAGTTGCCGGCCGCCGGCGTGCCCGCGAAGCCGGCGACCTGGATGAGATGGTAGCGGTAGCCCGGCATGGCCGCGACGGTGCCGTTCCAGACGCCGCGGGAGGCCGAGAGGCCGGGAATGAGGATCACGTCGGGCCCGCTGCCGCGCACCTCCACCGAGATCCGGGCGGGCGTGGTGGGAGCGGCGCCGGCGGGGGCGGCGGAAAGCGCCGACACCAGGGCGGCGAAAAGGAGCGACGGGCGACTCATGAGGCGAAGGCTAACGCGGCGTGGTTAAGGAATCCCAGACCGTAGAATCGCTACCGCCCGTCATCCCGGCGGAAGCCGGGACCCCAGGTCGGAATAGTCTCGGCGGGTCTCCCCGAGGTCCCGGCCTTCGCCGGGATGACGAGAGGCGCCGGCTGCGCTAGAGCCGCTTCATGCCTCATCTCTACCTGGTCGACGGTTCCAGCTACATCTTCCGCGCCTATCACCGGCTGCCGCCGCTCACCAACCGGCACGGCCTCAACGTCGGCGCCGTCGATGGCTATACGACGATGCTGTGGAAGCTCGCCGAGAGCCTCCACAAGGAGGAAGGCCCGACCCACCTCGCCGTCATCTTCGACGCCGGCTCGCACACGTTCCGGAACGACATGTTCGAAGGCTACAAGGCGCAAAGGCCGCCGCCGCCGCCGGACCTTGTCCCGCAATTCCCGCTGATCCGCGACGCCACCCGCGCCTTCTCGCTGCCGTGCATCGAGGAGGACGGGCTGGAGGCGGACGACATCATCGCCTGCTATTCCAAGGCGGCGCTGGCGGCGGGCTGGCGGGTGACCATCGTCTCGTCGGACAAGGATCTGATGCAGCTGGTCGAGGACGGGAAGCTCGACCTCTACGATACGATGAACGACCGCCGCATCGGCCGCGACTATGTGATCGAGAAGTTCGGCGTCCCCCCGGAGCAGCTGGGCGAGGTGCTGGCGCTGATGGGCGACAGCGTCGACAACATTCCCGGCGTTCCTGGCGTGGGGCCGAAGACCGCGGCCCAGCTCATCCAGCAATATGGCGACGTCGAGTCCGTTCTCGCCCATGCCGAGGAGATCAAGAAGCCCAAGCTCAAGCAGAATCTGATCGAGCATGCGGACGCGGCGCGGATGTCGCGCGAGCTCGTGCGGCTGATCTGCGACTCGCCGCTTCCCGAGCCGCTCGAGGATCTCGAGATGAAGGGCATTCCGGACGGCCCGCTTCGCGAATTCCTCGAAGAGCAGGGCTTCAAGGCCCTGCTCTCGCGCCTCAACGGCACCTCGCAGGTCAAGGCGCCGAGCGACAGCGTCACTCCCGTGCAGCGCGAGGTCCGGCCCGAGCCGAAGATCGACCGCTCGGCTTACGTGACGGTGACGGACGAGGCGGCGCTGGACTCCTGGATCGCCGAGGCCGGCCGAAACGGGCTGGTGGCGGTGGACACGGAGACTTCCGGCTACGATTGCGTCACCGCCGACCTCATCGGGATCAGCCTCGCCACGGAATGCGGCAAGGCCTGCTACATCCCGCTCGAACATGGCGGCCACGACCTGCTGTCGGAGCGGCCGGAGCAGATTCCGGCCGACGTCGCTCTGGCGAAGCTGAAGCCGCTGCTCGAGGATCCTGCGATCCTGAAGGTCGGCCACAATTTCAAGTTCGACTGGATCGTCTTCGACCGGCGCGGGATCAAGGTGGCGCCCGTCGACGACAGCCTCGTGATGAGCTTCAATCTCGACGCCGGCGGCCTCAACAGCCACTCGATGGACGATCTCGCCAAGAAGCATCTCGACCACGACTGCATCGCCTTCAAGGACGTCTGCGGCTCGGGCCAGAAGCAGATCAAGTTCAACCAGGTCCCGCTCGACCGTGCCACGGAATATGCCGCCGAGGACGCGGACGTGACCCTCCGGCTCTGGACACGCTTCAAGACCCGGCTTGCGCACGAGCGGGTCGCTCGAATCTACGAGATGGTCGACCGGCCGCTCGTGCCGGTGGTCGCCCGGATGGAGCGGGAGGGAGTCAAGGTCGACCGGGAGGAGCTGGGCAGGCTCAGCCAGGAGTTCCAGACCCAGATCACGGCGCTGGAGGAGAAGATCTGCGCCGAGGCCGGCTGCCAGTTCACCATCGGAAGCCCCCAGCAGCTGGGCGAGGTCCTGTTCGGCCAGATGGGCCTGAAGGGAGGGCGCAAAGGCAAGTCGGGAACCTGGTCGACCGACGTCAACGAGCTCGATCGACTGTCCCGCGAGGGCGTGCCGATCGCGAGAATGGTGCTCGAGTGGCGCCAGCTCTCCAAGCTGAAGTCGACCTATACCGATGCGCTCCAGCAGCAGATCAACAAGGAGACCGGGCGGGTCCATACCAGCTACTCGCTGTCCGGCGCCCAGACCGGGCGACTCTCCTCGACCGATCCGAACCTCCAGAACATCCCGATCCGGACCGAGATCGGCCGCCGGATCCGCGACGCTTTCGTCGCCGAGCCGGGCTATGTCATGCTCGCCGCCGACTACAGCCAGATCGAGCTTCGGCTCGCGGCGCACATGGCGGACGTGCCGCAGCTGAAGCAGGCCTTCGCGGAAGGCGCGGACATCCACAGCCTGACGGCCCAGGAGCTGTTCGGGGAAGTCACCCGCGATACCCGCGCGAGCGCCAAGACGATCAACTTCGCCATCCTGTACGGAATCTCGCGCTGGGGACTGGCCGGGCGGCTGAGCATCACCGCCGACGAGGCGCAGGCGATGATCGACCGCTATTTCGAGCGGTTCCCCGGGATCCGCGACTATATCCACTCGACGCTGGAGGGGGTTCGCGAGACGGGCTTCACCACCACCCTGTTCGGCCGCAAGACCCACTTCCCGATGATCCGGAGCAAGACCCAGCACGAGCGCCAGGGCGCCGAGCGGGCCGCGGTCAACGCGCCGATCCAGGGCACCAGCGCCGACATCATCAAGCGGGCGATGGTGAGGATGTGCCCGGCGCTGGATCGCGAGGGGCTCGGCTCCGTCCGGATGCTGATGCAGGTCCACGACGAGCTGGTCTTCGAGGTGCCCGAAGACGACGTCGAGCGGGCGAGCGCCGTCATTCGCGACGTGATGGAGCGGGCGGCGGAGCCCGCCGTCACGCTGAGCGTCCCACTCGGCGTGGATATCGGCACGGGTCCGAACTGGGGCGCCGCGCATTGAGCACGGCCCCGCCCGGGGGCGGAGAGGATATCGCCGCCCTCGCCAAGGGCGGGAGGACCAACTTCTTCGGATTCCTGATCCGGCTCGCCGCCCGCCTGCCATTCCTGTTCATCGCCGGCCGGCTATACGGTCCGGAGGCGCTGGGCGCCTTCGCTTACGCCGTCATCGTGATGGAGTTCGCGGCGCAGCTTTCCACCCTCGGGCTGAAGCGGGGCCTGGCGCAGCAGCTCTCGACCACCGACCAGCCGCACATCTGCGTCATTACCGACGCGATCCTCGCCGCCTTCATCGCCTCAGCCTTCTTCACGGTCATCCTGATGCTCTTCCCGCAGGCGATGTTCCCGGCCGGGAACATCCACGGGGCCGACTGGCTGCTTCCGATGGTGATCTTCGGGATCGCCGGCGCCGACGTCGCGCTCGCCGCTTTGGCCTATCGCCACGATATTGGAGCAACGGTGCGGGCCCGCGCGATCGTCGAGCCGTGGACGATCAGCATCGCCGCGGGCGTGTGCGTGCTGATCTTCCCCGCGGCGGAGGACGGCACCCGCTCCCGCGACGGACTGATCATCGCCTACGTGATCTCGGTGACGGCCGGAATGATCGCTTCGCTGTGGCCGCTTTTCCGGACCTACGGCCTGCCCCGCGGCTGGACTCCCCATCCGGCCAAACTGCTCTACGTCGCCCGCCTGAACATCCCCCTCGCCGCCGCCGACGCCATCGAATGGGGATCGCGCCGCCTCGACATCGCCATCCTCGGACTGTTCGTCGCCCCTTATTGGGTGGGAGTCTATTATGTCGCACAGCAGGTCGCCTCGCTTCCGCAGAAGCTGAAGACGAGCTTCGACCCGATCCTCGCCCCCGTCATCACCCAGAAGCTCGCCGAGGGCGACAGGAAGGCGGTTGCGAAGCAGGTGCGGCAGGTCGGCTTCTGGGTGATCGCCGCCCAGTCCGGGATCGCGCTGGCGCTCGGCATTCCGGGCGAAGCGGTGATGGGTCTGGTCGGAACCGAGTTCGTCGCCGGTACCGGCGCCCTCGCCTTCCTGCTCGCCGCCGAAGTCGTCGCGGCGACGGCGGCGGTGTCCGAGGGGGCGCTGGTCTATGTCGCCCGGCACCGCAACCTGATGATCTCCCTGCTGATGATCGCTGTGCAGGCGGCGCTGACCGTCGGCTTCATCCTCGGCATGCGCGCGATGGGCTGGCCGGAAGGCTGGCAGGCCGCCGGCGCCGCGACGGCGCTTGCGCTGGCGCTCGGAATGTCCTCGATCCTCAAGGCGAGGCTGCTTCGCCGGCTGCTCGAGGCTCCGGTGCAGGGGTGGCGCTGGTCGCTCGTCTGGGCGGCGGCCGCGGCGGTGGTGGTCGGCTATCTCTTCACCGCTCTGCCCCAGTCGCTGCAATGGGTGGAGCTGGCCTTCGGGATCCCGTTCATCCTCGCCACCTTCGGGACCGTCGTCTGGTGGAAAGGCTTCACCCATGACGACCGGGTGCTGTTCCGGATGAAGAAGGGCGAGGCGCCCGAATTCCCGCCGCCGCCCGGCACCACACCTCCCGGAGCCGCTCCGCCGGCTTAGTGCCTGAAGTGCCTCATCCCGGTGAAGACCATCGCCAGCCCCGCCTCGTCGGCGGCGGCGACGACTTCCTCGTCCCGGATCGAACCGCCGGGCTGGATCACCGCCGTCGCTCCCGCCTCCACCGCGGCGAGGAGGCCGTCGGCGAAGGGGAAGAAGGCATCCGACGCGACCGCCGAGCCGATCGTCGCAGGTTCGGGCCAACCGGCTTTCTCGGCCGCGTCGCGGGCCTTCCAGGCGGCGATCCTGGCGGATTCCAGCCGGTTCATCTGGCCGGCGCCGATTCCGGCGGTGGCGCCGTCCTTCGCATAGACGATGGCGTTGGACTTGACGTGCTTGGCGATCGTCCAGGCGAACAGGCAGTCGGCGAGCTCCCGGTCCGTGGGCCGGCGGCGGGTGACGACCCTGAGCGCCTCAGGCTCGATTCGCCCGTTGTCGCGCGACTGGAGAAGATAGCCGCCGGTAATCGACTTCAAGGTGAGCCCGGGCCGCGCCGGATCCGGCAGTTCGCCGGTGAGAAGCAGCCGGAGGTTCTTCTTGCTCGCGAATATCGCGCGGGCGTCCGGGTCGGCGTCGGGTGCGATCACGACTTCGGTGAAGATCCGGGTCATCGCTTCGGCCGAGGCCGCGTCGATCGGGCGGTTGACCGCGATGATCCCGCCGAAAGCGGAGACGGTGTCGCAGGCGAAGGCCGAGGCATAGGCTTCGGCGAGGCTGCCGCCCAGGGCCGCTCCGCAGGGATTGGCGTGCTTGACGATGACGCAGGCGGGGCCCGAATCGCGGAACTCGCAGACGAGCTCGAGCGCGGCGTCGGCGTCGTTGAAATTGTTGTAGCTCAATGCCTTGCCCTGAACCTGCCGGGCCTGGGCGATGCCTCGGCCATGGGGACCGGACGGCAAATAGAGGGCCGCCTTCTGGTGCGGGTTCTCGCCGTAGCGAAGCGCGTCGCCGCGCTTCAGGGTAAGCGGCAGGGTCTCGGGGAACATCGCTCCCTGATCGGCGAAGGCGAACCATTGGGCGATGGCCGAATCATAGGCCGCGGTCGCAGCGAAAGCCTTTGCCGCCAGATACTTGCGGAACTCCAGTGACGTCGCGCCGTCATTCGCCTCGAATGTGGTCACAAGTTGAGGAATGTCGTCAGGATCGACACAGATCGCCACGAATCGGTGGTTCTTGGCAGCCGAACGCACCATGGAGGGCCCGCCGATATCGATATTCTCGATCACCTCGTCCCGCCCCGCGCCTCGCGCCACCGTCTGCGCGAAGGGATAGAGGTTCACCACCACAAGATCGATCGCGCCGATGCCGTGCGCCTCCATCGCTTGCGCATGCG
>DASVTA010000289.1:0-2306 GCA_036387815.1 Allosphingosinicella sp. | reverse complement strand
GCGCGGTCGGCGAAGATCTTGCGCAGAAGCGCGTCGTTGGCCGGATAGGCGCGGGTGAGGTTGGCCTCGAACAGCCGGCGCCGGAGCCCCTCGTCGGCGGCGTAGGAGAGGACAGGGCCCAGATCGGGATAGTCGGTCGTGATCCGCACCCGGCCGTCGGGACCCGGTTTGTGAGCGGCGACATAGTCGGCGGGAAGGCCGGCGAGCTCGGCCGGAGTAGCGGTGACCTCCTTTCGGCCGTCGGCGATATTGCGCTCGAAGGCGATGCTGTTCTCGCTGATCCGGTCCTGGAGCGCCTTGATCCTGGCCCGTGTCGCTTCGTCGGCGCCCACTCCGGCGCGGTCATATTGGGCGATGGCGCGATCGAGGACGAAACGCGTCTCCGCCGGCGCCGCCTTGGGATCGATCGCTTTCAGCCGGGCGTATATGGGGCGGGACAGCGAGATTTCGGTGGCGAGCGCCTCGATCTTCTGGCTGCAGGTCCGGCCGGCGTCGCGGGTGGCCGCATCGAGGTTGGTCTGGGTGACCACGCCGGCATCGCCCGCGGCGGCGCCGAGCACGTAGCCCAGATTGTCGAACTTCCTGAACGTCGTCTCGATGCGGGCGGGACCGGTCTCGCGCTCCAGATCGGAACGGAGGGCTGCGGCGCGTGCCAGGTAGGCGTCGCAGGCGGCTGTGAATTCGGCGGGGTTGCGCGGGTTGAGGTGGGTTTTGACGAGGAAGTCGTCGACCGAGCGGGTGGCGGGATCCGGGGCGGCAGGCGCTGAGGCCGCGAGGGTGACGAGCGCGACGCCCGTGAGGAGTTTGAGACTGAAACCGTTTGTCATCTGATCCCTCTCGTTTTTCCTCGGCGATAGCTGCCGATCCGTGGCCACCCGATCAAGCGGAATCCGGCTTGGCTCTGCCTCCCTATCGCGAAGCGATGGGGAGGGGGACCACCCGCAGGGTGGGGGAGGGGTGATTGGCTCAGCCTGGGAGGTTTCAGCTGCAATCCTCAAGTCCTCAGCCATCTACCCCTCCACCATGCTTCGCATGGTCCCCCTCCCCGTCGCCTCCGGCCACAGGGAGGCAAAAGAAACGCCCCGCCGGATCTCTCCGACGGGGCGCCTTCATTTCAACCTAAGCCTGAAGCTCAGCTCTGCAGATACTCGCCGGCATCCGCGTCGGTGCCGTGGCCGCTCGGGGTCACCGCCGCCAGCGGATCGTCGCCGATCGCCGCCTCCGGGCCCTGGGCGAGCTCGGCCGCATGCTCTTCCGCCGCCGAATTGGCCGCGACCAGCGACTCCTGATTGGCAGCGACGAGCGACTCCTGCAGCTTGCGGTGCTGGGCGCGGAGAGCGACGTCGCGGCTGGTGGCCGCGATCCGCATCCGTCCCATGCCCGCGCCGGTGCCCGCAGGGATCAGCCGGCCGACGATGACATTCTCCTTGAGACCGTCGAGCGTGTCGATCTTGCCCTGGACCGAAGCCTCGGTGAGCACCCGGGTCGTCTCCTGGAAGGAGGCGGCCGAGATGAAGCTTCGGGTCTGGAGCGACGCCTTGGTGATTCCGAGAAGAACCGGCTTGCCTTCGGCGAGGCTTTTCTTGCCCGCCTTCAGCTTGGCGTTGATCTCACGCATTTCCTGGTGATCGATCTGTTCGCCGACGAGCAGGGTCGAATCCCCGCTCTCGGTGATCTCGACCTTCTGGAGCATCTGGCGGACGATCACCTCGATGTGCTTGTCGTTGATCTTCACGCCCTGGAGCCGGTAGACCTCCTGGATCTCGGAGACGAGATACTCGGCGAGAGCGACCACGCCCAGCACTTCCAGGATGTCGTGCGGATCCGGGGAGCCGCCGATGAGATTGTCGCCGCGCTTCACGAAGTCGCCTTCCTGAACGTCGATGACCTTCGACTTCGGCACCAGATACTCGACCGGCTCGCCGCCATCATCGGGGATGATCGCGATCTTGCGCTTGGCCTTATAGTCCTTGCCGAAGGCGACACGCCCGGAGACCTTGGCGATGATCGCATTCTCCTTGGGCTTCCTCGCCTCGAACAGCTCCGCCACCCGCGGCAGACCGCCGGTGATGTCGCGGGTCTTGGCGGCTTCGCGGGAGACGCGGGCAAGCACTTCGCCCGCCGCGACCCGCTGGCCGTCGTCGACCGAAAGCATCGCGCCCGGCGCCAGCATGTAGCGGGCCGCCTCGCCGCTCTGCTCGTCGAGGAGGGTGATGCGCGGACGCAGATCCTCCTTGGTGCGAGCCGAGCCACGATATTCCGTGACCACGCGCTGGGCGATTCCGGTCGCTTCGTCGGTCTGCTCG
>DASVTA010000288.1:0-4752 GCA_036387815.1 Allosphingosinicella sp. | reverse complement strand
GCCCTCCAGGGCGACACACTGCTCGACATGCTTCGCGGGCTCCACGGCGAGGGCCATCCCGCCTTGTGGTATCTGCTGCTCCGCGGCGCCCATGCGATCGCTCCGGTCCGCGAAGTGCTGCCGGCGGTCTCGGTGGCCGTCGCGGCGGCGGCGATGGCGCTGCTCGCCTTGCGCTCCCCCTTCCGCACATGGGTGATCGGCCTGATCCTGTTCAGCGGCTTCGCTTTGTTCGAATATTCGGTCGTCGCCCGCAATTACGGGATCAGCATGCTGGTCCTGTTCGCGCTGGCCCATCTCTACCCGAGCCACCGCGACAAGGGACCGGTCGTCGGCCTCCTGCTGGCGCTCCTGTGCAACACCAACGTTCCTTCGGCCCTGCTCGCCGCCTGCTTCCTCCTCTACTGGCTGATCGACGTCCTGGGCGAGGAGGGGCTCCGCTGGGGCCGCAAATACAAGCTGGTGCTCCTCAACGGAGCGATCGCGGCAGCTGGCGCCGTCATCTGCTTCCTCACCGTCTTCCCGACCGTGCATGATGCGGCCCAGACCGACGTGGCCGGTTCGCTGACCGCCGGCGGGCTCGCCTCCGCCCTGTTCTCGCCGGCGGAATCGTTCTGGCAGCTGCTCCCGTACGCGACCCCGCCGTTGCCCGCGATCAGGATCGCGCTCGGCTTTCTCCTCGCCGGAAGCCTGATCGGCCTTGCGACGAGGCCGGGGGCGCTCCTCTCCTCGATCCTCGCGTTCGCCGGGTTCGAGCTGTTCTTCAATCTCGTCTATCCGGGCGGATATCGCCACCAGGCGCTGATCCTCATCTATCTGATCGCCATGTACTGGCTCGCCGCCCGAGGCCATGGCGGCCGCTGGCCGGCCCGCTGGCGAGTGGACGAGCAGCTTGCCCGGGCCGCCGCGGCCGGCCGGCTGGCGTTCGCCGTCCTGCTTGCCATCCAGGTCTGGAAAAGCGTGGATCCGATCTCCCGCGAAATGGAGGGCCGCCCGCACAGCCGGGCCCGCGACCTCGGCCGGCTTCTCGCCCGGGAACGCCTCCAGCACGCCGTCCTGATCGCCGATCCCGACGTCCTCCTGGAGCCGATGCCTTATTATTCGCCGAATCCGATCTACCTGATGCGGGAACAGCGCTTCGGCGCGGTTCCCCTCTTCACCCGGCGGGCGCGGATCGATCTCAGCCTCGACGATTATCTCGCCGACGCCCGGGCGCTGAGGAAGCGAACCGGGAGGCCGGTGGTCATCGTGATGATGCACCGGCTCGATCCGGCCAAGCCGCCTTTCCGCCTGCGCGAAGTCTACGCCTGGGATTTCTCGGCGGATCCGGCGCAGGTTCGGCGCTTCCAGGCCGCGACCCGCCGGCTCGCGTCGTTCCCGCCCGCGGTCACCGACGAAAGCTACGATGTCTATCTCCTCGCCGCCCCCGGCCGATGAGGGCCGTTGGCAGGGTCAGGAGCCTTGGTCCCGCTCGGCGGCGGCGTCCGACGCCGCCGCCGAGCGGGACCGTCGGGAACAAGCTCGGTCTTGAGCGGCGAGAGCACCCACAAGGTGAGCAGGGTGATCAGCGACAGCACGATCGCCACGTCGTAGCTGCCGAGCCCGACGGCGGTGCCCATCGCGCCGGTGGCCCAAAGGCTGGCGGCGGTGGCGGTGCCCTTGACGCTGTCCTTGAGCCGGAGGATCGCGCCGCCGCCGATGAAGCCCATCCCGGTGATGATCCCCTCGACGATACGGGCCATCGCCTCCGGCTCGTGCGCGGTCAGCGATTCCGCCGCCTGAACGAAGCCGCAGGCCGCTACGGCGACGAGCGGAAAGGTGCGCAGGCCGGCGCTGCGCTCCTCTTTCTCACGGTTCCATCCGACCGGGAGCGCCAGCAGATAAGCGGCGGCGAGCGCGAAGATGTGCGGAACGATATTGAAGGGGTTCGAACCGAGTATCTCGTTCATCCCCTCCCTTTGTCACATTAGTGTCACAACAGGATAGCTTTTCGGACGGGAGGGAGCGGAAAGACCATCCGTCACCCTGAACTTGTTTCAGGGTCCAGTCCTCCGGCCGCGAGGCGGCTCGCAGCTGGATGCTGAAACAAGTTCAGCATGACGGGAGGTCTGGAAGGAGGATGGCGGACAGGAAAAGGGGCCGGGGCGCCCAGGCCCCGGCCCTTCAGGGCTCAGCGCGTCTTGTCGCGCTCGAAATCGGCTCTCTCGGCGTCGGAGGAGCCGGTTCGGTTCTCGCCGTTGCCGAAGCTTCCGAAGGCGGAGCGGTCGCCGCCTTCCTCGACCTCCACCTCGGTGCGGCGGACGGTGTCGCGGACCTGCTCGACATGCTCCTGCGCGGTCTTTTGGACGACCAGCTCCTCGCGCACGTTGGCCACCTTCTGGACCACCGCTTCCTCCGACGTCTCGCGCATCTCGATCTCGCGATCCTGAAGGAGATCTTCGGGGTTCCGGGCGGACTGCACGCCGTGCTCGCCCTGCTGCTGCTGGACGGGCCGGCGCTCGATCGAGACATGCTCCTCTCGAAGCGTGACCTGCTCCTCGACCGGCACCTCGCGGACGTAGGAGCGGACCCGGGCGCCGCCGCGGGTCACCTCGCGCTTGCCGACCCGCAACTCCTCCTCGACGATCGGGATCCGCTGCTCCTCGACGACGTTGCCGGCCGCGGCCGTGGCGCCGCCCGCCGCCGACTGCTCGCTACCGGTCCGCTGCCCGGAAGGGGGCGCCCAGCCTTCGTTCCGCCAGCTCTGCTGACGCTCCTCGAGATCCACTCCGGCGGATTCCTCGAGAAGGCTGATGATGCGCTCATGATCCTCGCCGCTCTCGACGTGAGCGCAAAGGAGGAAGCCGCCGCGGCGCAGGCCCTCGCCATAAGCGTGCCTGTCGTCGTGCGACAGATGGAGGCTGTTCAGCGAGCCGCCGCCGCCGCCCGAATTCTGATCGATGATGTTCACCCGGTCGAGCGCGAGATGGGAGGCCAGGCGCTGACGCGCGGCCTCGGCTTCCTCGCGGGTGTCGTAGAGGGCGGTGACGGTTCGGGACATAAGCTACTCTCCTTGTGTGTTTCCCCGCACGTTTCGGTTCGCGGCCGGCGCCGGCCGCGGCAAATCTCGCCGTCCACAATCCGTTCAGCCGGCGCTCGGCGCTCCCTCATCTCCACCGTCGGCGCTTTCCTCCAGGGTTTCGACGTCGACCTCGGTGCGGCGCAAGGTTTCGGCGATCCTCTCGGTGCGCTCCTCGACGTCCTTGCGGATCACCACCTCCTCGCGGACGAAGGCCTGCCTGGAGACCACCGCTTCCTCGCGCATCTCGCCGATCTCGATCACCCGCTCCTGGAGCAGCCCGCGTTCGGCCACCTCCGAATCGCTGAGGAACCTGCCCCGATCGAGGGGCGCCTCGTCCGCGACGTGGGCCTCGTCGGTGAAGGTCGCAATCGAGGCGCCTCCCTTCCCGAGGCGCGGCTCGCCGATCCGGATCTCCCCGGCCGGCTCCCCGGGTTCGATCCAGGCCGCGCTCTGGAGCGGCGCATTGCCGGTGGGGCCGGAGCCGTCTTTCCCGCTCATCCGTCCGCTCCTTCGCGCGCTGCGCGCTCGGCGCTCTCTTGGCGCTCGATCTCCGCCCTTTCGGAGCGGAGCACGACCGGAATCTCCTCGACCGACGTGCGGGTCCGCCGGAGCACATGTATCTCCTCGACCAGCACCAGCCGCTTCTCGACGACGATCTGCTCCTCGACCACGGGGATGATGGTCGTGTCGCCCTCCAGCCTGACTCCGGGGAGCTCGGTCACCGCCACGTTGCGCGGCACCCGCCGCACCTCGACCTCGTCCCGCCGGAGCTCGGCGGGGACGATTTCCTCACGCGTGTCGACGGCGACCCGAACCTTCACCCGGCCGCTTTCGACCTGCCGCTTGCCGACCTCCAGCCGTTCCTCGACGAGCGGGATCGCCGCGACCTCTTCAGCCTCTGTCATGGGGGGTTCGCCTCGACGCTTACTCCACGCCGCCAAACCTCCGGCGGGAACGGTCGTTCCGAGCCTTTTTTCGTATGCGCCAAACGGTTGCACAGGCGTGGCGCGCGCCCTCCGGGCGATGACCGAGGGGGGTGACAAAGTGCGGAACAGGCACCTTCCCCGTCCGTTTGCGGCACCGCCCGAAGACGATCGGGCCAGTTCCAACAGGAGGAAATCACATGCGACATTCGGTCTTGAAGCACGCGGCCCTCGCGGCGGCTCTCACCCTCAGTCCCGCCGCCGCTTTCGCTCAGAACGAGACGAGCACCACCACGACCACCGACTCCACCTACGCCGCTCCGGTGCAGCAGGAGGAGGACGACGATTTCCCCTGGGGCCTGCTCGGACTGCTCGGACTGGCCGGACTGGCCGGCCTCAAGAAGAAGGAGCGCGACATCCACGTCGACGCCCGCCGCAACCCGTAAGCTCCCCCCTAAACCTCCCCGATGATTAGGTCGCAATGCCCCCGGCATGGCTTCGGACTGCCGGCGGCAGTCCGAACCTAATCATTTCGCGGGGAGGGAACCAGGCGAAGCCTGGTGGAGGGGTTCTTGCCGAGTCTGAAGAACCCCTCCACCGCACTTCGTGCGGTCCCCTTCCCCGGCAAAAGCCGGGGAGGATTTTTACTGCGGCCCCCACGGCCCCGGCGGCGCGGCGACCGGCCGCGAAAGATCGAACTCCACCCGGAAGAACCGCCCCGGCCGGCGCAGCTCGTAGGCGAAGGCGCTTCCGTCCACCTCGATCGCCCAG
>DASVTA010000287.1:0-2213 GCA_036387815.1 Allosphingosinicella sp. | reverse complement strand
CCCGTCGGCCCGGGCGACACGATAGGCCCGGCCTCGCCAGGTGAATCGGCGCGGCGGAAGATCGGGGAGCAGGGCGACGACATTCTCGACCCGCTCCGGCGGCGAGAGAAGGCGGACCGGGCGCGGCCATTTCGGCCAGGGCAGGGCCGGGTCGAGCGGGCCGGTCCGGGCGACGCTGCGCTCGGGCACGTCGCTTTCGACCGCGGTGGCGCGGTAGAGGCTGCGGGCGCCGAGGCGGCCGGCGAGCCGGTCGACCAGCATTGCGAGATCGATGTCGGAATCGTCATTGCGAGGAGCGAAGCGACGCGGCAATCCAGCTTCAGGCGCCGGTGCCGCTGGATTGCTTCGCTCCGCTCGCAATGACGAAGACTCCGATCTCGCCATCCTCGTCGACCGGCTCGCCGGCCGGCTCGGCCCCGGCCGCCTCTACCGGTCGACCGCCGTCGAGAGCGATGTTCCCGAACGAAGCGTCGCCCGTGCCGGCCCGCTCGAGCCTGCGGTCACCTGGTCCCAATGGCCGCGGCCGGTGCGCCTTCTCTCGCCGCCCGAGCGGGTCGAGAACGTCGTCGCCCTGCTTCCCGATCAGCCGCCCCGCCGCTTCACCTGGCGCGGCCGGCCCTACCGGGTCGCCCGGGCTGACGGCCCCGAGCGGATCCATGGCGAATGGTGGAAGCGGCTCGCCGAGGCGGAAGCGGTGCGCGATTATTTCCAGGTCGAGGACGAGGAGGGGGCGAGGTTCTGGCTGTTCCGGCGCGGCGACGGCGTGGACCAGCGCACGGGCGACCTCAGCTGGTACCTGCACGGGGTGTTCGGGTGAGCCTGAAAGCGATTCGCGAAGATCGTGAACTTCATGAACTTCTGCCTCCCTGCCGGCGGAGCCGGCGGGGAGGGGGACCACCCGAAGAATGGTGGAGGGGTAGAAGGCACCGGCCCAAGAGGTTCGCGCGCGAAACACCGAAGTCTTCTGCCAATTACCCCTCCACGACGCTCCGCCTGGTCCTCCTCCCCATCTGCGATGGGGAGGCATAATGTACATAGAGCTCCAGGCCCTCACCCATTTCTCCTTCCTTCGCGGGGTGTCCAGCGCGGAGGAGATGTTCGCGGCCGCCGCCCTGCTCGGCTATCGCGCGCTCGGGATCGCCGATCGTCATACGGTGGGCGGCCTCGTCAAGGCGCTCCGCGCCGCCGACGAGACGGGGGTGCGCCTGATCAGCGGCTGCCGCCTCGACCTGATGGACGGAACCGGCCTCCTGGTCTGGCCCGAGGACCGCTCCGGCTGGTCCCGGCTCACCCGACTGCTCACCGCGGGCAAGAGCCGGATCGACCGGAGCAAGGGCGAGAAGGGTCAATGCTTTCTCCACTGGGAGGACGTCGCCGCCTGGAGCGAGGGCCTGGTCGCCGCTTTGGTGCCCGGCGAGGCGGACCAGGCGACCGGGACCGCGCTCGCCCAGATGGCCGACATCTTCGGGAAGCGCGCCCATCTCGCCCTCACCCATCGCCGCCGTCCGGGGGACATGGTCCGGCTCCACGCGCTCGACGCCCTTGCCCGCCGCCACGGCGTCCGCCCCCTCGCCACCGGCGACATCCTCTACGATTCCCCCGACAGGCGAATGCTCCAGGACGTCGTCACCGCCATTCGCCACAAATGCACGATCGACGATCTCGGCTTCCGCCGCGAGCGCTTCGCGGACCGCCACCTGAAAAGCTCCCAAGAGATGGAGCGCCGCTTCGCCGCCTTTCCCGACGCGATCCGGGCAAGCGCCGACATCGCCGAACGCTGCACCTTCTCGCTCCGGGAGCTGAGCTATCAATATCCCGACGAGATCGTGATGACCGGCCGGACTCCGCAGGAGGCGCTGGAGCGGCTGACCCGGGCCGCGCTCGCCGAGAAATTTCCGGAAGGGCCGCCCAGGAGTCATTCCGATTTGCTCGAAAAGGAGCTGGGGCTGGTCGAGAAGCTCGCCTACGCGCCTTATTTCCTGACGGTGAACTCGGTCGTGCAGTTCGCGCGAAGCCAGGAGATACTCTGCCAGGGCCGCGGATCGGCGGCCAATTCGATGATCTGCTTCGTCCTCGGCATCACCTCGATCGATCCGGTCAAGCACACGCTCCTTTTCGAGCGGTTCATATCGGAGAGCCGCAACGAGCCGCCCGACATCGACGTCGATTTCGAGCATGAGCGGCGCGAGGAAGTGATCCAGTGGATCTACGAC
>DASVTA010000286.1:0-2024 GCA_036387815.1 Allosphingosinicella sp. | reverse complement strand
ATCTCGTCCTGAACCCCCATTTCGTCGAGGCCGATCTGGAGCGCGAGAAGGACGTCGTTCTCCAGGAGCTCGGCGAGGCGCGCGACACCCCTTCCGACATCATCTTCGACGATTTGTGGGCGGCCGCCTTCGACGACCAGCCGCTGGGACGCTCGGTGCTCGGCGACGAAGCCAGCATCGACGCCGTCGCCGTCGAGGATCTCCACGACTGGCGGCGCGGCCGCTATCGCGCCGGCAGCGTCGCGCTCGTCGCCGCGGGCAAGGTGGAGCACGAGCGGCTGGTGGATCTGGCCGAGGCCCGCCTTGCCCGGCTTCCTTCGGGAACGATCGAGCCGTGCGAGCCGGCCCGCTTCACCGGCGGTACCCGGGTGGGCCGTTCAGCCCCGGACCAGGCCCATCTCGCCCTCGGCTTCCCGGCGCCGGCCCAGCTCGATCCGGATTATTTCGCCGCCCGCATGTTCTCCGACATCGTCGGCGGCGGCATGTCCTCCCGCCTCTTCCAGAAGGTGCGCGAGGATCGCGGCCTCGCCTATTCGGTCTATTCGCACATCCACCCCTATGCCGATACCGGGCTGTTCTACGTCTATGCGGCCACGGCCCGACGCGAATCCGCCTCCGCCGCGCAGCTTATCGAGGAGATCGTCCGGGAGACCGTCGAGACGCTCACCCAGCGCGAGGTCGACAGGGTGCGCACGCAGGCGCGCGCGGGCCTGCTGATGTCGATGGAAAGCCCCTGGGGCCAGGCCCATTATGTCGCTCGCCAGCTCTCCGTCTACGGCCGGCTGGTGGAGCCCGCCGAAGTGATCGCGGAGCTCGACGCGGTGACCGCCGATCAGGTCCGGGAGGCGGGAGCGAAGATGCTGGCCGGACCGCGGGCGCGAGCGACGATCGGCTTTCCCGCGGTGAGGGCGGCGTGACCCCTTCGTCATCCCCGCGGAAGCCGGGGCCTCGGCGAGATCCGCGGTGACCTTCCGGCCTGAGGTCCCGGCCTCCGCCGGGACGACGGGGAAGCCTGAGGTCCCGGCTTCCGCCGGGATGACGGGGAAGCCCGAAATCCAATCCCTCACCACTCTCGTCGGGGAGCCATGGTCCGATTACGGCCTGGTCGACAGCGGCCATGGCCGAAAGCTGGAACGCTACGGCCGCTACCGCTTCATCCGCCCGGAGCCGCAGGCGATGTGGGCTCCCGCCTCGTCCGAATGGGATGCCGACGGGGAGTTCGTCCCGGGCTCGGACGAGGAGGGCGGCGGTCGGTGGCACTTCGCCCGCCCCGTCCCGCGCGAAGGCTGGGAGCTCGGCTGGGAGGAGGTCCGCTTCCGGGCCCAGGCGACCCCGTTCCGGCACCTCGCCTTCTTCCCGGACATGGCGCCGCAATGGGCGTGGATGCGCGAGCGGCTGGGCGACGGCTCGGAAGCGCTCAACCTGTTCGGATATACCGGGGTCGGCACTCTTGCGATGGCTTCGAAAGGGGCACGCCTGACCCATGTCGACGCGTCCAGGAAGTCGGTCGAGAGCGGCAAGGAGAATGCCCGGGTTTCCGGGATGGCCGAGCGGCCGATTCGCTGGCTCGTCGACGACGCGGCCAAGTTCACCGCGCGCGAGGTGAGGCGCGCGCGGCGCTACGACGGCATCATCCTCGATCCGCCGAAATTCGGGCGGGGACCCGACGGGGAGGTGTGGAAGCTCGAGGAAGGGCTGCCGGGCCTCGTCGCCGACTGCCGCCGGCTGCTCGATTCGGACAGCCGCTTCCTGGTGCTGACGGTCTATGCGGTGCGGATGTCGGCGCTGGCGATCGGCGAGCTGGTGCGCCAGGCTCTGGGCGATCTCGGCGGCCGGGTCGAATGCGGCGACATGGCCGTCCGCGAGGAAGCGCGGGGACTGCTGCTTCCGACGGCGATCTTCGCGCGGTGGTCGCGCGAATAGATCCTCCCCGAGCTTGCTCGGGGAGGGGGACCAGGCGAAGCCTGGTGGAGGGGCGATCCGCAAGTCGGCATTGCCCCTCCACCACGGCGCTCGCGCCGCGG
>DASVTA010000285.1:0-1704 GCA_036387815.1 Allosphingosinicella sp. | reverse complement strand
CGCCGGCGCGCGCCGCTACCCGCTCTGCACCCGCACCCGCACCGACAGCTGCCGCCAGCGCGGCGGCCGCTGACATCCTTGCCTCCCCATCGAAGATGGGGAGGGGGACCCCGCACAGCGGGGTGGAGGGGTGATCTGGCGCAAGCCTGCTCGAAGTCACCCCTCCACCACCTGCGCCAACAGCTGCTGCGCAGCCGGTCCCGGCTCTCGCCTACACCCCCTCCCCATGCTCCGCACGGGGAGGCAAATATCAGCCCAATCCCCACCGGTGCCGACCGGTGATCGGCCAGTCGGTCAGCCCGTCCTCCTCGCGCGTCCCGGCGCCGATGTTGTGGATGATGAGCCAGCCGTTCGGGCCGCGCCGGTCGGAGACAAGGCCGATATGAGTCCCCTGGCGCTCGACCAGCGAGGTGAAGATGTCCCCCGGCCGCCAGCCCGCCGGTGACGCCGGGATCGGCAGCGCCGCGCCCTGCCGAGTCAGCCAGGTCCTGAGGTTCGGCACCCGGCGATGGTCGATGTTGCGATCGGGGGCGCTCGACCCCCAGCTCCTTGGATAGGCGCGGAAGGCCGAACGCATGTCCGAATTGACCAGCGCCTGCAGGTCAAGGCCAAGCGAATCGCGGTAGGCCCGAATGACGACGTCGGTGCAGACGCCCCGTTCCCTTGGCACGTCGCCGCCGGGGAACGGGAGAGCGGTGTAAGCCGCGTCGTAGCGGACGGTGACGCCGATCTGGCCCCGGGCGGCGGCGATCAGCTTCCCGGCCTTGCCCGGCGCGGGAGGAGTCGGGGCGGGGTCGGCCTCGCTCCGGCCGCAGGCGGGAAGCACGAGCGCCGCCCCGGCGCCGAGGAGGAGGGTTCTTCGGTCGAGGTGCATCATGGCCCATTGCTATCACAGAGGGCACGCTTTGCCTCCCCGTCGCAGATGGGGAGGGGGACCATGCGAAGCATGGTGGAGGGGTGAAGTGGCGCAGGCATGTTCCCGGCCACCCCTCCAGCACCTACGGCGGTCCCCCTCCCCATGCTGTGCATGGGGAGGCAGGTGCTAGATCAGCCCAAGCGACTTCATGCTCGCGCACGTCCTCGCCCCGACGATGACATGGTCGTGCACCGAGATTCCGAGCGGCCGGCCCGCCTCCACGATCTCGCGGGTGAGACGGATGTCCTGCTGGCTCGGCTGCGGATCGCCGCTGGGATGGTTGTGGACGAGGATGATCGCGGTCGAGTGATATTCGAGCGCCCGCCGGATCACCTCGCGGACGTAGACCGCCGCCTCGTCAACCGAGCCTTCCGACATGGGCTCGTTGCGGATCAGCATGTTCCTGGCGTTGAGGTAGAGGATGCGGACTCGCTCGACCGCGAGCGCGCCCATGTCCGCGCGAAGATAATCCAGAAGGGCTTGCCAGCTTCCGAGCACCGGCTGGTCGATCACCCGCGATTCGAGCAGCCTCAGCGCCGTCGCCTGGGCGATCTTGATCGCCGCCGCCGCGCCTTCGCTGACGTCGCCGACCCGCATGATCGCCTCGGCGTCGGCCGAAACGAGGCGGCCGAAGCCGCCGAAATCCCGGATCAGCTTCTTGGCGAGCGGCTTGGTGTCCCGCCGGGGCAAGGCGAGAGCAAGGAGATATTCAATAAGCTCATGCTCCAGGAGAGCCTCCGGCCCGCCCTCGAACAGGCGTCTCCTCAGCCGGGCGCGGTGGCCCCGGC
>DASVTA010000284.1:0-5043 GCA_036387815.1 Allosphingosinicella sp. | reverse complement strand
GAGGGCCAGGTCGCGATCCTTGGCGCCCCCATGGAATCAGGTTCGGTGACCCCGGGCCGATGCGACCTCGCCCCCGAAACCATTCGCCGCGCCCTCAAGCGCTTCAGCACCTACGATGTCGAGAGGAGCTCAGAGCTGTTCTTCGCCGTCCGCGATCTCGGCGACGTGCCCGTTCAGGGCATGAGCCCCGGCGAGGGCTTCGCGCCCATCCGGGATGCCGCCGCGGCGGCCGTCGCCCAACATCGTCTGACCCTGCTGCTCGGCGGCAACAACGCCGTGACGAGGCCCGCCGCGCACGCGCTCGGACTGCCGCTCTCGAAGATCGGGCTGATCACGCTCGACGCCCATTTCGATCTGCGAAGCACGGCCGGCGGACCGATGAACGGCAACCCGGTACGCTGTCTGCTCGAGGATGGGCTTCCCGGCTCCAACATCTGCCAGATCGGGCTTGCTCCCTTCGCTAACACGGCCCGGATGCATGCCGACGCCCAGGCCGCGGGGATCGGCGTCTATACGATGGCCGATTGCCTCGAGCGCGGCATTCTCGCGGTCCTGAACCATGCGCTGGCGCGCTTCGTCCATCTCGAGGCGCTGATGGTCGATTTCGACATCGACGTGATCGACCGCGCTTCCTGCCCCGGCGCTCCCGGCGCCCGGCCGGGCGGGATGCCCGCCTCCATGTTCTTCGCCGCGGCCCGCCGGCTGGCGGCCGAGCCGAGGGTGAAGCTGGTCGACCTGACCGAGTTCGACCCCAGCCTCGACGTCAGCGACATCACGGCGCTGACGGCGGGCCGGTGGGTGTGCGAGATCCTGGCGGGGTTCGCGGGGCGCTGATTGAAAATCCTCCCCGCGATTTCGCGGGGAGGGGGACCGCGCGAAGCGCGGTGGAGGGGTTCTTCGGAATTCGGAAAGGCCCCTCCACCATGCTTCGCATGGTCCCCCTCCCCTGCAAATGCAGGGGAGGATTTTTTCAAAGTTCCTTCAGCGCCACGCTCGTATCCGCCAGCCGCTCCGGCGCGACCACACGCCGCTCCAGGATCAGCTTCCTGCCCTGGACGTAATCGCGGGTCGAATTGACGCAGTCGATAGCGATGACCCGGCCGCCCAGCAGATAGAGGACGGAGAAGCTGCGCTCTTCGGGGCGCCCGCGAACCACCGTCGAATCGTGTCCCACCGAAAGCCCCACCGTCTGCAGGCGCAGATCGTACTGGTTCGACCAGAACCAGGGGATCGAATCGTAAGGCTCCGCCCGACCCAGGATGGCCTTGGCCGCGGTCGTCGCCTGGTCGTGGGCGTTCTGCACCGATTCGAGGCGGATCCTCAGGCCTCCGGCGAAGCGGTTCTCGTGCGCCGCGCAGTCGCCCGCCGCATAGATGTCGGGCAGGCTGGTCCGGCAAAAGGCATCGACCTCGACTCCGTTCGCTCCGGCGGCGCCGGCGGCCAGCAGGGGCGCCACCGCCGCTTCGACCCCGATGCCGACGATCGCCATCTCCGCTTCGATCGTCCCGCCGTCCTGAAGGCGAAGCCCGACGACCCGGCCGCTGTCCCCCACGATGGACGCCACCGCCGCGCCGAGCCGGACGTCCACGCCCCGGGCGCGGTGCTCGGCGGCGTAGAAATGCGAAATCTCCGGCCCGGCAACCCGCGCCAGCACCCGGTCCAGCGCCTCGAGCAGCACCACTTCCTTGCCGAGCTTGCGGAGCACCGCCGCCGCTTCCAGGCCGACATAGCCGCCGCCGACGACCGCGACCCGGCGCACGGAATCCAGTTCGCCGCGGATGGAATCGACGTCCTGCCGGCGCCGGACGACATGGACTCCGGCGAGATCGCCGCCCTCGCAGCCGAGCCGCCGCGGCTCGCCGCCCGCGGCCCAGATCAGGGTGCCGTAGCCGAAGCTCCGGCCGTCCGCCGCCGTCGCCTGCTTCGCCGCCGCATCGACGGCGGCGATTCGGGTGCCGAGGACGAGATCCACGCCCCGTTCCCCCCAGAAGGCTTCAGGGCGCACCAGCAGGCGCTCGAATTCCTTCTCGCCCGCGAGATATTCCTTGGAAAGCGGCGGCCGCTCGTAGGGCGGCTCCGGCTCGGCCCCGACCAGCCTGATCGAGCCCTCGAAGCCGAGCTGCCGAAGCTGGATCGCCGCCTGGGCGCCGGCATGTCCTGCGCCGACGATGAGGATGTCGTGGGTCACGGCAGCGATCCTGGGTGGTCCTTCGATACGGGTCTTCGCCAGGCTCAGCCCCTACTCAGGATGAGCGGAAAGGCACAAATCGCTCATCCTGAGTAGCCGGTGAGCTTGTCGAACCGGCGTATCGAAGGACCGCGCGCCTAGTCCTTCGGCTCGACGGTCACCGCGACGAGCGGATCGGACGCTCCGGGCGCCGGCGCCGCGATGCCGTTGCCCGCGCCCGCGACGAGGTTCTCCAGGGTGGAGCCGTCGAAGCCGAGCTCCTTCATCAGCCCGTCCACGATCGGCGCCTGGGCTCGGTAGCGAAGCGCCGCGGCGACCGCGCTCGAGGCGAGATTGCCCTCGCCGCCCGAGCCAGAACCGCCGCCGCCGTTCGAGCCGCCGGAAAGGCCCTCGACCTGGACGATCTTGATCGAATCGATCGCCTCCATCGGCTTGGCGGCCTCCCGGACGACTTCCGGAAGCACCCTGAGCAGGGCCATCTTGGTCTGGAGCGAGATCTGGTCGGACGAGAGCAGGTTCGCCGCCTCGTTGATCGCGCGCTGGCCGGCGGCCTCGACCTCGAATCGAACCCGCGACGCCTCGGCGCGAAGCTTCTCCGCCTCGGCCTCGCCCTCGGCGCCGAGACGCATCGCCTCGGCCCGGTCGGCCGCGGCCTGCTTCTCGGCATCGGCCTGGACCCTGATCCCGATGGCGCTCCGCTCTGCCTCGCGGCTCGCGTCGATCAGCTCGATCCGCTTGACGCGCTCGGCGACCTCGGTCTCACGCGCGGTTCCGACCCGTTCCTCGGCGGCGACCGCCTCGGCCCGGGCCTTGTCCGCCTCGGCCTTGGCCTGACTTTCCTCGCGGCTCTTGTTCTGGATCGCGATCTGCTGCTCCTGCCGGGCGATCTCGACCGCCTGGGTCTGGGCGATCTTCGCCTGCTCGACGACCTTGTTGGCCTCGATCTGGGCGCTGTCGACCTGGCGCTTGGCGGTAATCCTGGCTTCATCGGCCTCGCGCTGGCGCTCGGCCTGGGTCTGGGCGACTTCGGCATTCTGGGCCGCCCGCCGCACCTCGACCTCGCGCTCCTGCTCGAGCCGGGCGAACTCGGTGTCGCGGCCGATCTCGAAGCTCTTGCGCGCCGCCTCCAGGTTCTTCGCCTCGATCTGGACTCTCGTCTCCTGCTCGATGTCGTTCCTCGCCTTGCGGCGAAGCTCGATCTGCTCGGTCAGCTTGGTGAGGCCCTCGGCGTCGAACGCGTTGTTGGCGTTGAAATGCTCGATCGAGGTCTGGTCGAGGCCGGTCAGCGACACCGATTCGAGCTCGAGGCCGTTCATCGCGAGATCCGCCGAGGAGACCTGCTGCACCTTCTGGACGAACTCGCTGCGCTGCTCGTGGAGCTGGTTCATCGTCATTCCGGCGGCGACCGAGCGGAGCGCGTCGACGAACTTGCCCTCGATCAGCTCCTTCAGGTTCTCGGGATGCATGGTCCGAAGGCCGAGCGTCTGGGCGGCGATGGCGATCGAGTCGCGGTCGGGGCGGACCCGGACGTAGAATTCCGCCTTCACGTCGATGCGCAGGCGGTCGAGCGTGATCAAGGCGTCGACATTCTTGCGCTCGACGGCGAGCCGGACGGTGTTGAGATTGACCGGCATCGTCTCGTGAAGGACCGGAAGGACGAGCGCTCCGCCGTTGATGACGACCTTCTCGCCTCCGAATCCGGTCCGGACGAAGCCGATCTCCTTGGTGGCCCGGCGGTAGAGCCGGGTGATGATCAGCCCCAAAACGAGCAGGGCGGCAACGACGATGCCCGCGTAAATGGCCATCTGGACCATGTCAGTCTCTCCTGTTTGAAAGCGGCCGGTTCAACGCTGGAAGCACGTCGAAACGGGAATCGAGGCCCTCGGTCCTGCCGGGGCCGATGAAGATGTTGCCCTCGCGGCGGTCGAGACGCACGGTCTCGCCTTGGCCGATCGAATGGCTGTCGTCATAAGGCTCGACCATCACGTAATGGGGCTGGCCGTGATCGTCGACGACCCGGGCCTGGGCCGGCGAGCCTCGCCGCGCGGTGCCGATCGTGATCGTCGCCTTCTTGCCCACGAGGCTGTCGAGGCTCACCGCGGTGGTCTCGTCGCGGGGCATGATGCGGGCCAGGCCGCGGGCGCCGAGGCCGGTCAGCGGAAGCGCCGCCGCCACCGCCGCGGGCACGGCGATCCACAGGTCCAGCGGTCCGGCGAACTGCTGGATGGCGAGGCCGGCGAGGCCGAAAAGGGCGAGGAAGACGACGAGCAGGATCAGCAGCGGCACCTGGCCCACACCGAGCCAGCCGAGCAGGTCGCCCCCGCCGTCCACGTCGGCATGGAGGTCGAGATGGACCGCCGAGGCGCCGAGGCCGAACGCTTCCACCGCGCCGATCATCAGCATGACCAGCAGCGCCACCGAAAACGGCAAATTCGCCGGTGCGGCGATGATTTCGAGCATTCCCCCGTCCCCTCGAATCGAGAGGATAATTGGAATTCACGTAATTTCCTAGCAAAATCCGAGGTTTGCTGCTGCTGCTGAAGCTCCTCGCCCGGCTAAGCCATTGCCAGCGCGGTCCTTCCCCGCCATGGGCGGGCACCATGGCGACCTCAGGTGCCGACCTCCCCAGGGACTTCAAGCAGGCGATGCGCCGCGTCGCCTCGACGGTGAACGTCATCACCGTGTGCGTCGGCGGCGAGCCGATGGGGATCACGGCCACCGCCATGTCGTCGCTGTCGCTGGACCCGCCCAGCCTGCTCATCTGCATCAACCGCACCGCCTCCCTCCACAGCCCGATGGAGGACGTCTCCCATTTCTGCGTCAACGTGCTCCACCGAAGCCAGGAGGACATCGCG
>DASVTA010000283.1:0-2680 GCA_036387815.1 Allosphingosinicella sp. | reverse complement strand
CGGATGCTCAACGCGAGCAAGGGCGCGGCGGTGCGCGGGCCCCGCGTGCAGGCGGATCGCCGGCTGTACAAGGCCGCGATCCACCGCTTCCTCGACCGCCTGCCCGGGCTGGAGGTCGTCGAGGGCGAGGCCGCAGCGCTTCGTCTCGACGGCCGGCAGGTCGCGGGGCTCGACCTCGCCGACGGGCGGGCGCTGGTCGCGAAGGCCGTGGTCCTGGCGACGGGCACCTTCCTCGGCGGCAAGCTCCATTTCGGCAGGACGAGCGTCGCCGGCGGACGCATCGGCGAGCGCGCCGCAACGCGGCTTGCGGTCCAGTTGCGCGCGCTCGGCCTGCCTCTGGCGCGGCTGAAGACGGGAACGCCGCCGCGGCTCGACGGCCGCACCATCGATTGGGCCTCGCTCGAACGGCAGGAATCGGACCGCGGCGGCTGGACCATGTCGTCGATGACCCGGGCCCGTCCCGCGCCTCAGCTCTTCTGCGCCATCACCCGGACCAATCCGCGGACTCACGCGCTCATCCGCGCCAATCTCGAACGCTCGCCGCTTTTCGCCGGCGACATCAGCGGGGTCGGGCCCCGTTACTGCCCTTCGATCGAGGACAAGGTCCACCGCTTCGCCGACCGCGACGGCCACCAGATTTTCCTGGAGCCCGAGGGGCTGGACGACGCCGCCGTCTATCCCAACGGCATCTCGACGTCGCTTCCGGAGGACGTGCAGCTGGCGATGGTGCGCTCGATGCACGGCCTGGAGCGGGCGGAGATCCTTCAGCCCGGCTATGCCGTCGAATATGATCATGTCGATCCCAGGATCCTCGATCCGACGCTCGCCGTGCGCGACGTGGAGGGACTGTATCTCGCCGGCCAGATCAACGGCACCACCGGCTATGAGGAGGCCGCCGCGCAGGGGCTGGTCGCCGGCGCCAATGCGGCTGCCTGGGCCAGCGGCCGCTCCCCGATCATCTTCGACCGGAGCGAAAGCTACATAGGCGTGATGGTAGACGACCTCACGCTTCAGGGGGTTACCGAGCCGTACCGGATGCTCACCGCCCGGGCCGAATACCGGCTTCGGCTCCGGTCCGATAATGCCGAGGCCAGGCTGACGCCCCGGGCGCTCGCGGTCGGCCTGGTGTCGCGGGAGCGGGAAGATCGGTTCGAGCTTCGCCGCGCCGAGCGCCTGCGAGTCGAGGCGCGGCTGGCGCAGGTCCGCACCGCTGCCGAGCTGAGGGCCGTGGGCGTGCCGGTCGGCGACGACGGGCGTCGCCGCAAGCTCTCCGAGTGGCTGACCTTCCCGGTGCTCGACGTAGAGGCGCTGCTGCGCGCGGAGCCGGCGCTGGCGGCGTTCAGCCGCTCGGTGGTGGACGAGGCGGTCGAGGATCATCGCTACGCCCCTTATGTCGAGCGCCAGCAGGCGGAAGTCGCCAGGCTTCGAAGCGACGAGAATGTGCGTATCCCGCCGGACCTCGATTACGGGTCGATTGCCGGACTTTCGGTCGAGATGATCGAGCGGCTCGAAGCGGCCCGGCCGCCGACGCTGGGTGCGGCGAGACGGATTCGCGGGGTCACACCGGCGGCGCTGGCGGCCATACTGGTCCACTCGAGGCGCAAGGCGGCCTGATGACGGAAGCCGAAGCGAAAGAGCGGCTCGATGTTCCACGTGAAACAATCGAGCGCCTGGAAGCCTTCGTCGAGTTGCTCAAGGCCGAGAACGCTCGGCAGAATCTGGTCTCCAAAGCCTCGCTCGACGCGGTGTGGGAACGGCACATTCTCGACTCCGTCCAGCTCGCCCGCTTTGCCCCCGACGCGCGGTCGTGGCTGGACCTCGGGACCGGGGCCGGTTTTCCGGGGCTTGTCATTCCGCTGTTCCATGCCGCCGAAATGGTCCTGGTCGAGTCCCGCCGCCTGAGGACCGATTTCCTCCGCGCCGCCGCCGAAACGCTCGGTATCTCCGGCCGAGTGGAGATCGTCTGCGCTCGTCTTGAGACCCTTCCCGCCCGTCCCTTCGACGCGATCAGCGCCCGCGCTTTCGCTCCGTTGCCGAAGCTACTCGCCCTCGCCGAGCGATTTTCCACGCCCGAGACGATCTGGATCCTCCCCAAGGGCCGCAACGCCAAGTCCGAACTGGAAGCGGCGCGATCTTCGTGGCAGGGTGACTTCCGACTGGAACCGAGCCTGACCGACGCCGAAGCGCGGATCGTCGTTGCAAGCCGGGTTCGTCAAAAGCCGAGGGGAAGATTTTGATCCGGATCGCGGTCGCCAACCAGAAAGGCGGAGTCGGCAAGACGACGACGGCGATCAACCTGGCGACGGCGCTGGCCGCCACCGGCTGGCGCGTGCTGCTCATCGATCTCGATCCCCAGGGCAACGCTTCGACCGGGCTCGGGATCGGCCACGCGCTGCGCGACCGGTCGAGCTACGACGTGCTCACCGGCGGTTCGACGCTGGAGGAGGCGGTGGTCCCGACCAAGGTCCCGCGGCTCGACCTGGTGCCGGCCACCGTCGACCTGTCCGGCGCGGAGATCGAGCTGGTGGCGCTCGAGGAACGCACTCACCGGCTCGACAATGCGCTCGACGCCGCCGCAAGCCGCTGGGACGTCTGCCTCATCGACTGCCCGCCGAGCCTCGGCCTGCTGACCATCAACGCGCTCGTCGCGGCCCAGTCGATACTGGTGCCGCTCCAGACG
>DASVTA010000282.1:0-4106 GCA_036387815.1 Allosphingosinicella sp. | reverse complement strand
CGAGAATTGGCTTCTCACCCAGCCGGTGCTCAGCCGCTTCGCCAAGCACTACAAGACCGGGCAGCCGATGCCGGCTTCGCTGATCGCCAAGATCGAGAAGGCGTCCACGTTCAACCAGGGCTTCGCGACGGCGGAATATCTCTCCTCCGCGATCGTCGACATGATGCTCCACATGGACCCGAACGGGGTTATCGACCCGAACGCTTTCGAGGCTCGGGCGCTCGCCAAGATCGGGATGCCCAAGGAGCTGGTGATGCGGCACCGTCTGCCGCAGTTCAACCACCTCTTCTCGTCCGACGCCTATTCGGCCGGCTATTATTCCTACCTCTGGTCGGAGACGATGGACGCCGACACATGGGCGGCGTTCGAGGAAGCGGGCAATCCGTTTGACAAGGCGACCGCCGACCGGTTCCGCGAGACCTTGCTCTCCACCGGCAACGAAACCGACCGCGCCGAGGCCTACCGCGCCTTCCGCGGGCGGGACCCGGACGTGAAGGCGCTGATGCGCAAGAGGGGCTTCCCGACGGGGTAATTCTTGCCTCCCCGTGCGAAGCACGGGGAGGGGGACCACCGAAGGTGGTGGAGGGGTGATCTGGTACAGGCCTCTGCGTGATCACCCCTCCACCAGGCTTCGCCTGGTCCCCCTCCCCATCTTTCGATGGGGAGGCAATTCACGGCAGCTTCACCGTCTCGATGAACAGGTCGAGCTGAGCCTCGCAGCGGTTGCGGATCAGGGCCTGGGCCATGTCCTCGAGACCGGCGGGCGTAGCCGGCATGGTCCGGAAGCGCAGGGTCGTGGGAGCCGCGCCGCCGCTCCAGGAAAGCCGGTATTCCGCTCCGTCGCTTACCGGAAGGTCCGACGGCCAGGCGATCGTGCTGGAGCCGGGCTGCCAGCCGAGCTGCCTCGCCCGTCCGCCGGCGCCGCCGATAACGAGCGTCAGCGCCTTGCCGGGGTCCGCGCGCCACAAGGTCACCTTCGAAGGGTCGGCAACGCAGACATTCGCGCTTCGAGCGACGTCGACATGCCAGATGCTGGGGGGACGAAGCTCGCCCATCCCGACTCCGCGAACGGCGCCGATCCGCGCCCGGCGCTGGCTCGCCGGGCCGGAGGAGGCGATCCGGCCGGCGGTCGGAGCCCCGGCCGTGAAAACGCCCGGTCCGCGGATGACGCGGGTGCCGCGGCCGTCGAGCACGACGAGCTGGTCGCCGGTCTTGAGGCTGATCCGCGCCGTTTCCGGAAGGCGCTTGCCCGGCGTGAAGCTTCGGGCGGAGGGGCCGGTCGAGCGGACGACCAGGATGTCGGCAAGGGCTGCGCCCGAAGCGGTGAGGAGCGCCGCCGCGATGAGCGGACGGGCGACGATTCTACTTTGACGCCAAGACAAAATGACCTCCCGGACCTGCCTTGCCCAGACGATACACGAAATCCGACAGCGCCGCATCCTCGCCCCGGGCGGCGATCGCTTCCAGCGCGCCCAGCGCCCCCGGATCGCCCGCCTCGAAGGCGAGCCAAAGCGCATTCAGCCGCTGCCGCGCTTCGGCGGGCATTGCCGGGACCGGCTCCCATACCTCCACCGGGGTCGCCCGGCCGTTGAGGACGACCCGCCCGAGGGGACGAAAGATGTCGAGCCCGGTCCGCTCCCTGGCCTCGGCGCTGACCAGGATAGTCGAGTGAAGCTGCTTGTTGGCGGATTCGAGCCGCGAGGCGGTGTTCATGGCGTCGCCGAGGGCCGTGTACTGAATCCGGCCCTCGCCGCCGAAATTGCCGACCACCGCCTCGCCGCGATGAAGGCCGACCCGGGTGCAGCCGATCGGCGGCAGGCCGGCGCCGGAGTCGCGGCGGAACCGCTCCCCCGCCTCGTACAGCGCGACGGCGGCCCGCGCCGCCCGGTCGGCGTCGTCCGCGCGGGCGATCGGCGCGCCCCAGAAGGCGACGATGGCGTCGCCGACGAACTTGTCGATGGTGCCGCCATGGCGAAGCACCACTTCGCTCAGCAGTTCGAGATAGCGGTTGAGCAGGGTCGAAAGCTGCTCCGGGCCGATCGCGTGGCTCAGCCTGGTGAAGCCTTCAAGGTCGGAGAAGAGAGCATATATCTCCCTCTTCTCGCCGCGAAGGCTGAGCCGCTCGGGATCCTTCAATATCTCGGCGGCGACGTCGGCCGGAAGATATTTGCCCAGCGTCGCCTGGGCGAAACGGCGCTGCTCCGAACCTATGGCCCGGGCGGCGGTGCCGGCGGCGGCGAAGGCGACGATCCAGCCGAGGCCCCAGCCGAAGGCGGGCACTCCATACGTGTCCGCGCCCCAGGCCTGAAGCGCGAAAGGCAAGGCGCCCAGGGCGAGGATCGGCACGGCCAGCACCAACGCCAGGCGTCGGCCGCGAGTCTCGAGCAGCCCGGTCAGCCCTCCGGCCAGCACGACCGCGAAGGCGATCGCCCAAAGGGCCGGCGGCGGCACCGCCGGCCGAATCCGGCCGTCGAGCTGCTGGGCGAGCATGTGGGCATGAACCTCGATGCCCTTCATCCACCGCCCGCTGCCCCGGGACATGGGGGTTTCGTAATCGTCCTGGTCCTTGATGTTGCCCCCGATCAGCACGTGGCGGCCGGCGATCCTGTCTCGGATCGCGCCTCCGAGCAGTGGCAGAGTGTCGATCGCGAAGCTGGCGAAGACCGGCCGCTCCGGATCCGCCGGCAGGCGGAAATCGATGCTCCCCGAATAGCGCGCGAATTGCGGGTGCGCGGAGGTCATCGCGTTGGCGAGCTGCGGCGGAAGGGAGGCCTTCCGCTCCGGCCAGCGCCGGACGACTCCGTCCTCCACGTCCGGCTCCATCCTGATGCTGGCCGGACGGACCTGCCCGGTTCGGGCCTGGCCGATGAAGACGCGCAGGAACTCGTGCTGCTCGTAGCCGATCTGGTCCTCGTTCCCGTCAGGCTCCGCATAAGCGAGCAGCGTGGGCGTCTTCATGCCGCGGAGCGTGGCGAGCAGCTGCGGATCCTCGGCCTGGGGCTGGTCGAGCAGGATATCGATCCCGATCGACTTCGGCTCCATCTCGTCCAAGGCCGCCAGGGCCTCGGCGAGAACCTTCCGGTCGAGCGGAGAGCGTTTCTGAAGGGCCCGCAGGGTCTGGTCGTCATAGGTGACGAGGACGATCCTCTCGTCCTGCGCGACCCCGGCCGCGGACCGTTCGAAGCGAATGTCGTAGAGCGCGCGCTCGGCGTCGCCGGCGAGCGGCAGATGCCAGGAATAGCGACCGAGCAGCAGCGCGAGGATCAGGAACACGGCCGTGCCCGCGAGCCGCGCCAAGCCGATCTGCCTGACCGCCCGCTTCAGCCGAGTCCGCGCACCTTCCTCCGCCATGCTTCCCCCGGCAGTGCCGGCTCAGAGAATAGAGCGAATTGGGCGGTGGGGCTAGGCACGTCGTCCCGGCGAAGGCCGGGATCCCAGCGGGTGAAAGGCGCAGCCGCGGCGCGTGGAGCCAAGTCACCCCTCCACCAGCTTCGCTGGTTCCCCTCCCCATGCGTTCCGCATGGGGAGGCAAGTCAGGCCTCCGCCCGCACCGCCTGCGCCCAGGCGCCCTCCGCCAGCGGCTCCAGGCTCGCCGCCATCTGCGCCGCGTGGGCCGAGGAGGCGTTGCCGCGCGCCAGGCGTCCCTTGATCCCGTGGACGATGGCCGCGAGCCGGAACATGTTGAAGGCCATGTAGAAGTCGATGTCCGGGATGCCGTCGCGGCCGGTGCGCCGGCAATAAGCCGCGACATACGCCTCTTCTGAGGGGATGTTCAGGCTCGGCAGGTCGAGGCCGGCCAGCCCGGTCGAAACCCCCGCCGGCATCCGGTAGACCATCAGGTGATAGGTGAAATCGGCGAGCGGGTGGCCCAGCGTCGACAGCTCCCAGTCGAGCACCGCAAGCACCCTCGGCTCGGTTGGATGGAAGATCATGTTGTCGCAGCGGAAGTCGCCGTGGATGATCCTCGCGTCCTGGTCGTCGCCGGGAACGTTCTGCGGAAGCCATTCCACCAGGCGGTCCATCGCTTCGACCCGGCCCGCCTCGACGTCGCCCAGATATTGTTTCGACCAGCGGCCGATCTGCCGTTCGAAATAATTGCCCGGCTT
>DASVTA010000281.1:0-3509 GCA_036387815.1 Allosphingosinicella sp. | reverse complement strand
CCCCCGATTAGGTAAAGCCGAAATCGAGAGATAAGGCTCGAGTACGAAGGGAGAAGCTGAGTGCGTTTCAAGGGACTAATCGCTGCGACCGCCTCGGTTGCGCTAATCGCCACGCCGACCATGGCGGCGGCGCAGGCCACCGCCGCCGCAGCCCGCGGCGCCGAGGTTGCGCCGGCGGCGGAGACGGTCGAGGGTGAGCAGCTGCGCGGCGGCTGGATCATTCCGCTGATCGCGCTCATCGCCATCATCCTCGGCATCTGCGCCGCGACCGACGTTTGCGGCGGCGACGACGGCGATCCGCCCACCAGCCCGTAAGGGTCGGCTGGGCATCAGCCCGTCTTGAGTCATTGGCCGGATGGAGTTCTACTCCCTCCGGCCATTTTCTTGTCTGGTGCGAGAGGATCCTCCTTGTGCGTGAACGGGCCGTCCTGAGCCGCGACGCGCTTCGCCTGGTCCTGCTTGCCCCGCTCGCGGCCTTTTGCCTGGGTCCGGGAGAGGCCGGCGCCCGGGCCGCGCCCGATCAGGCTTCGGCCGGCGCGGCCGAGACCGCCGTCTCCACCACCTTGCGGCAGGACGATCTGCGTGTCGCCCTCGTCGCCTACCGGCTGGCCCTGGCCGGAGCGCCCCTGTGCCCCGACCGCTATCCGCTCACCGGGATGCTCTTCCATCACCTCGCGGAATATGAGCCGGTCGACCGGCCGCTGATGGTCGGCCGCTACGGGCTCGATCGCGGCCCGGGCGTGCTCACCGTGCTGGCGGAAACGCCCGCGGCCCGTGCCGGCCTCGTCGCCGGCGACGTTCTCGTGGCGGTGAACGGCCGCCCGCTGCCGACGGGTTCTTCGGTGGCGGCCGAGCCGAAGCGCGAGAAATGGCGGCGCCTCGCCGACGAGTCGGAAAGCGAGATCGAGGCGGCGCTTCGCAAGGGGCCCGCGGACCTTCGGGTCCTGCGCTCCGGGCGGGAGCTGAACCTCCGGCTCGGCTCGGTCTCCGCCTGTCTCGGGCGGGTCCGCCTGGCGCGCTCGACTCAGGTCAACGCTTTCGCCACCGGCCGCTCCGTCGTGATGACCGTCGCGATGCTGAGATTCCTCAAGAGCGACGACGAGCTCGCCGTCGTCCTCGGCCACGAGCTGGCGCACAATATCTTCGGCCATCCGGCGATTCGAAGCGAGGAAGGCATATTGCGCGGCCTTGGGATCAAGGCGAGCGCGATGTGGAAGCGGGAGGAGGTCGCCGATCGCTTCGGGCTCAGGCTGATGGCCAAGGCCGGCTACGACCTCGATGCGGCCATCCCCTTCTGGCGGCGCTATCTTGGCAAATATGACTGGTTCCCGCAGCTCTTTCGAAGCCACCCCAGCCTCGGCGCGAGGCAGCGGATCGCGACCGAGGAGATCGCCAGGATAAGGCAGGAGAAGGCCGCGCGCTGAAGGATGGGACCTTTGCATAACCCTTGCGAAGGGCGCGGAGGCAAAGCCCCTCCCTTGAAGGGGAGGGGCTAACACCCAACCCCGGCTGCTCCGTCACACCTTCGTGCGCAGCGACCACAGCTCCGGAAAAGCCCTCTTGCCGAGCGTCGACTGCAGATAGGCGACGCCCGCCGTCCCGCCGGTCCCGCGCTTCAGCCCGATGATCCGTTCCACCGTTACGACATGCTTGTGCCGCCATGTGGCGAGCGCGTCGTCGATGTCGACGAGCTTTTCCGCCAGCTGGTAGAGCGCCCAATGCCGTTCCGGATCCCGGTAGACCTGGGCCCAGGCCGCTTCCACCGCCTCGCTCGGGCGGTAGGGCAGGCTCCAGTCGCGAGCCAGCGCCTCCGGCGGCAGGTCGAGGCCGGCCCTCGCCGCGGCGGCGTTGGCTTCGTCCCACAGGCCTGGCCGGTGAAGCGCCGCGAGCAAGGCGGCATAAGGGCCGGTCCCCTCTTCCTGGAACTTCAGGTGGCCGCCGTCCTTGAGGCCGAGCCGGTATTCGAACTCGCGGAACTGGGCCGACTGGAAGCCGGAGCTCGAGCCGAGCACTGCGCGGAAGCTGGTGTAATCGGCGGGGGTCATGGTCGCCAGCACGTCCCAGCTCAGGGTCATCACCGCCTGGATCCGGGACACCCGCGAGAGCGCCTTGTGGACCTCGATCAGGCGGTCGCTCCGGATCATTTCGCTGGACACGTCCAGCTCGTGGATCACCTGCTTGAGCCACAGCTCCTTGGTCTGATGGATGATGACGAAGAGCATTTCGTCATGGTGGCCGGAAATCGGATGCTGGGCGGAGAGGAGCTGGCCAAGCGAAAGATAGCCGCCATAGGTCATCGAAGCCGGCGTGTCGGTCATCCTGCTCAGCCGTGCGTGGCGAAAACCGAGCGGCGGCCCGCCGCATCGAAGGCAAAGACCTGGTAGCGCTGGCGGTGGTTGTGGCCGACGTCCATGCCCGGCGATCCCGCCGGCATTCCCGGCACGGCCAGGCCTTTGACGCCCGCCCGGCGCGCCGCGATGAGCCGCTTGATATCGTCGGGCGGGACATGCCCTTCGACAACCACGCCCTGGATCAGCGCGGTATGGCAGGATTGTAGCCCCGACGGGACGCCCTGCGCCTTCTTCACCGCCGCCATGTTGGCGGCGTTGACCACCGGCAGCTTCCTTCCGAACGCCGCCTCGATCCGTTTCGCCCATTCGAGGCAGCAGCCGCAGCCCGGATCGCGCCACATCACATAGCCCGCGGGCGCCGCCGCTTGCGCCGAATCGGGCAGGAAGGGTGCGATCGCGGCCCCGCCGATCAGCCCGACCATCATGCGCCGGTCGATCATCATTGCTCCCTTCATAAACGCTCCGCGCTGGAAACGACGTCGGCTGCCCGCAGCGCCGCCAGGATTCGCATCAGATGCTGCACGTCGTGCACTTCGATGTCGAGGTGGAAGGTATGGAAGCTGCCGTCGCGGCCGGCCTGCTCCATCGAAACGATATTGGCTCCGTGCCGGCCCAGGATCCCGGCGATGACGGCGAGCGAGCCGGGCTCGTTCTTGATGACGACGCAGAGCCGGGCCGTGCCGCCGTCCGATTCGTCGCCCCAGGCGAGATCGAGCCAGTCGGCGTCCACTCCATCGGCTAGGCTGTCGCAGCCGATGACGTGCACCTCGATCTCGGTCCCCTCACGCCTCAGCCCGACGATCCGGTCGCCGGGAATCGGATGGCAGCATTCGGCCAGCTGGAAGGCCACTCCGGGCGTCAGGCCCTTGATCGAGATGGCCGTGCGCTGCGGCGGCGGCTTGATGCCCTCATGGCCGGTCGAGCCGGGAATCAGGGCTTCCATCACGGCGACGTCGCTGACCCGCTTGAGGGCGATCGCCTCCATCAAGGCGGCGTCGTCGTGGAAATGGAGCCTCTTCAAGGCCTCGGTGATCGCTTCCCAGCCGAGCGGCTGGGGCAGCCGCTGGACGATCTCGTCGAAGATCTTGCGGCCGAGTTGGATCGTCTCCTCCCGCTCCTTCGACTTGACGAAGCGGCGGATCTTGGCCCGGGCCTTGC
>DASVTA010000280.1:0-2464 GCA_036387815.1 Allosphingosinicella sp. | reverse complement strand
ACGGCCATCCGGGTCGCCTCGGCGAAGCTCTTCACCGTTCCCTCGCCGCCCCCTTCCTCGGCGACCCGGTAGAGCGCGCTTTCGGCCGCCTCGATCTGGCCCTTGGGGTCGACGTCCTCGCTGGTGTCGAGCGCCTGCTCGACCATGTCGCGCCCGACCCCGATCAGGGCCCGGAGCAGTGCGAGCTCGTAGATCTGCTCGGCGAAGTCGCGGGCGCCGATGATCGCGGCGCCGCTTCCGGTCAGCTGGGCGAGGTAGGGAGGCCCGCCGAGCTCCTTCATCTCCTCGTCCGCCTCGAACAAGGGCCTGAGCGTCACCGGCGAAGCGATCATGTTGCGGTCGACGAGCTTCAGTATCTGCTCGTAGATCCGGGCGTGGAGCGGCTTGTGGAAATGATCCGGGCGAAGCTTGAGCTGGATGTCCTCGGCGAGCCGGTTGTCGATCATCAGGGCGCCGAGCAGCGCCGCCTCCGCCTCCACATTCTGGGGCAGAGCGGACGGTTCGGGCTCCGGCGCACCGGCGAGGCGAATGATGTTGTCGGCCATGGCCGCCTTGTCCTCCTTTCCGGGCCGGGGCTCAAGCCAGCAAGTCTGTGGAACTGCTGTGGATAATATCGTCATCCCGGCGAAAGCGGAGATGACGGGCAATTCCTCCCCGAGCTTGTCTCGGGGAGGGGGACCGCGGCGCGAAGCGTCGTGGTGGAGGGGCAATGCCGACTCCGAATTTCCCCTCCACCGCTGCGCCGAAGCCGCAGTTTATCCTGAGCGACGCCGCAGGCGGAGTCGAAGGGCGCGGTCCCCCTCCCCGAGCAAGCTCGGGGAGGAATAGGTTTTCCCGGCCTCGCCCTCGCGCTACACGCCCCCCATGGCCGACGCGCGGATCATCGATATCGAGCTGGACGAGCATACGATCATCCGGCGGAGCGAGGATATCGAGCGGGAGCGCAAGGTCGCCATCTTCGACCTGCTCGAATCGAACAGCTTCCGGCCGGCGGGACACGAGGGGCCGTTCCGGATCCTGCTGAGGATCGAGGACAACAGCCTCGCCATCGACCTGAAGGACGCGGGGGGCGATTTCCTGGAGACGATCCGGCTCGGGCTCGCCCGGTTCAAGCGGCCGGTGCGGGACTATTTCGCGATCTGCGAGACCTATTTCAAAACCGTGCGCTCCGAATCGCCCAAGGGGCTGGAGACGATCGACATGGCCCGCCGCGGCCTTCACAACGAGGCCGCCGAGCTCCTCCAGGAATCCCTGAAGGGCAGGATCGAGATGGATTTCGACACGGCCCGGCGCCTGTTCACTTTGATCTGCGTCCTCCACATCAAGTGACCGTCGGGGGGTTGCCCCTCCCCGTCATTCCGGCGAAAGCCGGAACCTCGTGGAGACCCGCCGAGACTTCTCGATACGAGGTCCCGGCTTTCGCCGGGAGGACGGGGAATTCGAATGAGCATCATGTCCGACAAGTGGATCCGGGCCCAGGCGCTCGAGAACGGCATGATCGAACCGTTCGTCGACGGCCAGAAGCGCGAGGGGACGATCAGCTACGGCCTGTCGAGCTACGGCTACGACGCCCGGGTTTCTGACGAGTTCAAGCTGTTCACCAACGTCGACAACGCCATCGTCGACCCGAAGGATTTCAAGGCGAACAGCTTCGTCGACCGCAGGACCGATGTGTGCATCATCCCGCCGAACAGCTTCGCGCTCGCCCGGACGGTCGAATATTTCCGGGTCCCGCGCGACGTGCTCGTCATCTGCCTCGGCAAGTCGACCTATGCCCGCTGCGGCATCATCGTCAACGTGACTCCGCTGGAGCCAGGCTGGGAAGGCCATGTCACGCTCGAATTCTCGAACACGACGCCGCTGCCGGCGAAGGTCTACGCCAACGAAGGCGCCTGCCAGTTCCTCTTCCTGCAGGGCAATGAGCCGTGCGAGGTCAGCTACGCCGACCGCGCCGGCAAATATATGGGCCAGCGCGGGGTGACCCTTCCAAAACTGTAGCGCCCGCGGGGGCGCGCGGGCGCTACAGCCTTTCGAGCAGGATCGTCTCTGCCTTGCCGTTCATCGCGGGCGGCTGGCCGGCGGGTCCGGGAAAACCGCGCCGGACCCGCCTTCCCGGGCTTTCGACGGGCCGCGTTGAAGCGGGCAAGTCAGGCTGAGCGATCGCGCCCTAGCCCTGCTCGTCGTCGAACTTCTTCCATTCCGCGGGCGTCAGGCAGAGCCGGGTGCGGCCCATGCGCGACTCCGTGGTGTCGAACGTCCGGCAAAGCTTGCCCTTGTTCTTCTTGGCTCCGTGCTGGCCGCCATCGGCGGCGGCGGCAGCCGGGGCCTGGTCGTTCTGGTTGCCCTTGGCCGCGAAGGCCGGCGTCCCGGCGACCATCGCGAGCGCGGCGGCCGACGTGAAAATGATCTTGATGTTCATCCGCTTACTCCTTTTGCTTCATCCCTCCCCGAACTCCTACGCCCG
>DASVTA010000279.1:0-1621 GCA_036387815.1 Allosphingosinicella sp. | reverse complement strand
GGTCGCTCTCGCCGATCGGGTCGTAAGGGCTCCGATCGAACGCGGGATTGTCCGGCTGGCCGAGCGGCGAGGTGCGGGCGACCGGCTGCAGAGTCCAGACGCCGAAGGGGTGGTCGCGATCGTCCTTCGGATTGGCGTTCACCTCCGACTTGCCGTCGAGGCGCAGCCCCGCCCGCTCCGCGGCCTGGATCACGTAGCTTTCGGGGACATAGCCGGTCCCGGCCTTCGGATCGGCGCCTTCCAGTGCGCGGTGCTGCTCGACGGCGAGGACGCCGCCGGGCTTCAGCGCCGCGGAGAAGTCCCGCATCGCCTTGTCCGTGAACTCACCCTGGCGCGCCCAGTTATGGAAGGCGCGGGCGACCAGGATGAAGTCGACGCTGCCCGGCTCCGGCAGCGGCGCGGACGTCGCGCCGAAGCCCCAGACGTTGACGGTTCCGTAGCGGGCGGCGTTGGCGTACTTGGCCTCGAAGTCCGAGCGCGCCTTGCGGGCCGCGGCGCTCGCGGTCGGGCTCGAGATGTCGGGTCCGGTGGCGATGAAGCGGCCACCGGTGGCACGGGCGTAGGGCGCCAGGATCTCCGTCCACCAGCCCGCGCCGGGTCCGACCTCCAGGATCGTCATGCCGGGCCGCAAGCCCCAGAAGGTCAGCGCCTCGTAGGGATGCCGGTACTGATCGCGGCTCTTGTCGTCCGCGCTGCGGGCCGGGTCCGCGAGCACGCGCTGCAGCGCCGCATCTTCGGCCATCACCGGCCGCCGCGACATGGCCCCGCTGCTTCCGAGAGGTGCGCTCACGTCGGTCTGGGGCGCGCAGCCGGCGGCCAGCGCGAGGACGCCGGCGGCCAAAAGCAGGGGGCGGATCATGGGCGTCTCCAGGAGGTCGCCGCGAACCTAGCGCTGTTCGGTTCGGCGCGCAAAATTCGTTTCCGACCCTCTTGCGGCGTTGATGAGCCTCACCAAATCAACGGCCGAAGGCGCTGGATGTCCGGGCCTTCAGGATCACGGCGAGGCTCTGCGGAGCTCGCTCCCGGTCCTCATCGGCGCTCTCCGACAACGCGGGCGCCGCAACCTTGCTTGATTGAAGAAGGATGCACGTGATGCGTACGATCGACTTTTCCCCGCTGTACCGTTCCGCCGTCGGTTTTGACCGGCTCGCGGGCCTGCTCGAAGCGGCCTCCAAGGCCGAGAGCGCGGGTGGTTACCCCCCCTACAACATCGAGACGATCGGCGAAGGCGCCTACCGGATCGAAGTGGCTGTCGCGGGCTTCAAGCCCGAGGAGCTGGACGTGCAGGTCAAGGAGAACCTCCTGACCGTCACCGGCACCAAGGCCGCCAACGACGAAGGCAAGACGTACCTGCACCGCGGCCTCGCGGAGCGGAACTTCGAGCGCCGCTTCCAGCTGGCCGACTACGTCGTCGTCACCAACGCTGCGCTGCAGGACGGCCTGCTGTCCATCTCGCTGGAGCGTCAGCTCCCCGAAGCGCTGAAGGCGCGCCGGATCGAGATCGGCACGAGCCGCAGCGAGCCCCTGATCGAGCAATCCGCCGCCGCCTAAGCGACGGACGCTCTCAGACCCGAGACCAAGGGCGGCGCGAGCGATCGCGCCGCCCTTTCTTCGTCTTGGA
>DASVTA010000278.1:0-1964 GCA_036387815.1 Allosphingosinicella sp. | reverse complement strand
AAGTTCAGCATGACGATTTGGCGAGTAACACGTGGGCCTAACCGCGTCATCTTGCGTTCAGGCGAACCCTGCTGTTTTATGTGACGTTGTAACATTCGCGACAGGGGAGAATGTCATGCGTAAAGCCGCCCGCCTCGGACTCGTCAGCCTCGCCGCCCTCGGCGTCGGCCTCGCCGCCGTCGTTCCCGGATCCTTGTCCCCGGCCGCCTCGGCGCAGGTCCGCGAGCCGCTCTGCCGGCGCGCGGCCGCCCTGCCGGCCCTGCCGCCCGAGACGAAGCCGCGCGACCGGCAGCAGCCGCGTTACGGCTATGGCGGAGCGACCTCCCCAATCGTGGCGGCCCCGCCTCCGATGGCCCCGCCTCCGATGGCCCCGCCGCCTCCGCCGCCGCCGCCTCCGCCGGCGATGGAGCCGATGAGCGAATCCGATTCGATCGCCGTCACCGGAAGCCGGATCGACTCGGTTTCGAAGGAAAGCACCACCCCCGTGTCCACCGCCGACGATCTAGTGGCGGAAGCGCGCTCCGCGCCCGTCCCTTATCCTCGTCCGCCGCGGCCGCAGCCGCAGCCGCAATCGGGGCTTCTCACCGCCGGCGACCATGACGATCTGCTCAATCCGGAGCTCTACGCTTCCTATGCCGGGCGCTTTCTCCAGCAGAGCCGCCTGCAGGGCCTTCCCAGGCTGGACACTCGGCGAGTGCTCACCGTCGCGGTTCAGGACGAAGCGGGCCGGCCGGTGCCTTTCGCCCGGGTCACTCTGACCTGCGCCGACGGCAACACGCTCTCGCTCGCCACCCTCGCCGACGGCACGGCGGCCTTCTACCCGGGGCTTGACCGGCTCGGCAGCAGCGTCCGCCTCGGGGTTCCGGGCGCTCCCGCGCGCAGCGTCGCCATCGCCGGTGCCGCCGGGTCGCAGCGGCAGACCGTCACCGTCCGCTCCGGAGCGGCGCCCGTCCGCAAGTTCGACCTGCTGCTGGCGATCGACACGACCGGAAGCATGGGCGACGAGATCAACTATCTGAAATCGGAGCTTCGCACGATCCTGACCGACCTCAGGCGAAGCCATCCCGGCCTCGACATCCGCCTCGGCCTCGTCGCCTACAAGGACGAGGGCGATGTCTATGTCACCCGCACCTATCCGTTCGTCTCCAGCCTCGATTCGATGCAATCCAATCTGCAGGCGCAATATGCCGAGGGCGGCGGCGACTATCCGGAGGCGATGGACCTGGCGCTCGCCCGCGCGGTTTCCCAGGACTGGCGGCCCGACGCCGTCAAGTCGCTCCTCCTCGTCGCCGACGCTCCGCCGCACGACGAGAATATCGGCAAGGCCTGGCGCGCCGCGGAAGCCGCCCGCGCCAAGCGCATCCAGATCGTGCCCGTCGCCGCTTCCGGGGTCGGCGACGTCGCCGAATATGTGATGCGGGCGATGGCCGCTGCGACCCAGTCGCGTTACATCTTCCTCACCGACGACAGCGGCATCGGCAATCCGCACGCTACCCCCGCCGTCGACTGCTTCCTCGTCACCCGCCTCGACCGGCTCGTCCGCCGCGTCCTCGACAGCCAGATCTCCGGCCGCCGGGTGGAGCCGAGGGAAGGCGAGGTGATCCGCTCGGTCGGCCGCTACGAAGGCGGCAAGTGCATCCTTCCCCCCGATTACCAGCGCTGGGAGCAATATTGACGGGGCGCGGCTGACCCTCTCCCGTTCTTCACGGGAGAGGAGGGGCGGCTTGGGAGGTGAGGGTCTTGCCGAGTCCGGTGTACAGACCCTCACCCTCCCGTTCGCGGGCCCCTCCCTCTCCCGCGGAAAGCGGGAGAGGGGTTTCACGGCTTGACGAGCCTCTTGACCGATCCCCACCCTATACGCGTACGCGTGAAGGATCCCCATGAAGCTTGTCGTCGTCGAATCGCCCGCCAAGGCGAAAACCATCGAGAAATATCTGGGCACCGGCTACCGGGTGCTCGCCTCC
>DASVTA010000277.1:0-5409 GCA_036387815.1 Allosphingosinicella sp. | reverse complement strand
GGCCGCCGAGTTCGCGGCCAAGGTGCGAAGTGCGGCCGGCCGCTTTCCGAACGACCCGTTCGCTTTGGCCTTGCTTTCGGAGGCGGAGCGGCTCGCCGGCAACCGCGACGCCGCGGCGGCGGCGGCCGACCGCCTCATCGCCGCGGCTCCCGACGATCCCCGCGGCCTGCTGCACAAGGCGCTGGCGCAGATGGAGGGGCTGAAAGCGGCTTCGTCCAGAGAGGCGAAAGCGTGGAACGCGGCGCGCCAGCACCTCGTGCGGGCCAGCCGCGCAGCTCCGAACGATCCCCTGATCCTCGAGGCCTATTACGATGCCTATGCCGGCCAGGGCATTTTGCCGCCGGAGCCGGCGCAGGCGGCCCTGTTCAAGGCTCACGAGCTCGCGCCCAGCGATTCCGACCTGCGCTACAAGGTCGCCGCCGATTTCGAGCGGCGTGAGATGATCGAGGAGGCGATCGCGATCATCCGCCCCGACGCCTACGTGCTCCCGCACCGGAAGAACGAAAGCGCCAAGGAGAAGAAGCGCCGCGAGGAGCGCGAGGAAAAGTATCGCGGCGCCGGCGAGGTGAAGCGTGAAACCGCGCGCGAGATGCTGTTTCGCCTGGAAGGCAAGCGGCTCGCGAAGAAGGGCGGCTGAGCTTTCCGGCCTGTTGCCGCTTGTGGCGGGGGTCGGATTTAGCTAGCCATCATGCTGTTCCATTCGGGGGAAAACCATGTTTCGCATAGCCTTAGCGCTGCTGCTCGTGCTTGTACCGGCGGCGGCTCGTGCCGAGTGGTGGCGCGCCGAAACGGACCACTTCATCATCTACTCGGAAGACAAGAAAGCGGCGACGCAGGAATTCGCAATCCAGCTCGAGCGTTTCGACAACGCGCTGCGCACGCTGCAGAACCTTCCGCTGCGGCCCGAAAAGCCGCTGAGCCGGGCGAACAAGGTGACGATCTTCCGCACGGGCAGCGTCCGCGACATAGCCTATCTCGCCGGCGCTCCGGGGTCGGGGGTGGCGGGCTTCTACATTCCGCGCGCCGGCGCCGCCGTCGCCTTCACGCCTGTCCGGGCGGACCTGCGCGACACCCGTAGCCGCTCGGTCGAGGGGCGGGTCGACGAGGCCGGCACCGATCTCGATCCGCGCTCGATCCTGCAGCACGAATATGTCCACCACTTCATGCTTCAGACCTTCCCGGCCACCTACCCCGACTGGTATGTCGAAGCGTTCGCGGAACTCTACGCGACCATCGTCCTGAACCCGGACGGAAGCTTTCACGTCGGCAACCCGCCGCAGTACCGCGCCGCCCAGATCTACCAGCTTCCCGACGTTCCGCTGAAGGAGCTGTTCGACCAGAACGACAAGCGCGACGGCCTCCAGCACATCCAGTTCTACGGCTACGGATGGCTCCTCACCCACTATCTAAGCTTCGAGCCGAAGCGGGACGGGCAGCTTCGCGCCTATCTCAGGGCGCTCGGCCGCGGCGAGGACGGGCTCACCGCGGCGCGCAGCGCTTTCGGCGACCTCGCCCAGCTGGCCAAGGAGGTCCGCGCCTACAAGTCGGTGGCGCGCAGCGGCAAGTTCCCCGGCTATGCCGTCAAGCCGAAGAATTATGCGCCGCCCAGCGTTGAGGTGCGGGCCCTCACGCCGGCCGAGACCGCGGTGATGGGAGAGTATATCCGCTCAAAGCGCGGAGTGACCCTCAAGCAGGCGCGCGACGTCGCGGACGATATCGAATCCAAGGCCCGCCGCTTTACCGACAGCCTTTTCGCCCAGATCGCGGCAAGCGAGGCGTTCCTCGACGCGCGGCGGTTCGCCGAGGCCGATGCGGCCGCCGACCGGGCGCTGGCGATCGATCCCAGATCGACGGACGCGCTGATCTTCAAGGGCATGATCGCGATCGAGCAGGGCAAGGCGGGCGACAAGGCGCGCTTCGCCGCCGCGCGGCCCCCGCTGGTGAAGGCCACGCGCCTCGACCCGGACGACCCGCGACCCTTCATCCTATACTATGAAACCTTTCGCCGGGCGGGCGAAAAGGTGCCCGAAGCGGCGGTCGTCGGCCTGGAGCAGATCTTCTCCCAGGCGGCCTTCGATTCGAACTATCGGCTGACGCTCGCCCGCCAGCTGCTGGCCGAAGGCAAGGGAAAGCTCGCCGGAGACGTCCTCGGCCCCGTCACCTACCAGTTCCACGGCGACCAGAAAGAAAACAAGCTGCGGCCGGTCATGGACCTGATCAAGGCCGACAAGGTGCCCGAGGCCCGAGCGAAACTCGAGGAAGTCATCAAGAAGGCCGAGGAGGAGGCGAAGAAGGGCTGAGTGCGGGAGGAGCGAGACTCCCCGAGCCGCTCGCTCCGCCGCGGCACGAACCTCAGCCCTGCCAGCCTTCCCGATCGAGCAGCCGCGCCTTGCGCTCCAGCCCATAGGCGTAGCCGCCCGGCGAACCGTCGCCGCGGCGGGCGCGGTGGCAGGGGATGAGGATCGCGATCTGGTTCGACCCACAGGCCGTGCCCGCCGCCCGCACCGCCTGGGGGCGCCCCGCCCGGGCGGCGAGCGCGGCATAAGAGAGGCTTTCTCCGGGCGGGATCCGGGCGAGCTCGCGCCAGACCGCTTCCTGGAAGGCGGTGCCGCGGACGTCGAGGGGAAGGTCGTGCGGCCGCTCCGGCGCCTCGACCGCGGCGACGGTTCGAGCCACCAGCTCGGCCATCGCCGCGCCACCCGGCGCGATCGACGCGTTTGGAAAGCGCCGCCTCAGCTCCGCTTCGTCCTCGTCGAACGAGAGCCGGCAGATGCCGCGCTCGGTGGCGGCGACCAGCATCGTGCCGAGCGTGGTCTCCGCCGTCGCCCAGCTTATCGTCTCGCCCCGGCCGCCGTCGCGCCAGCGCGTCGGGGTCATCCCGAGCCTGTCCCTCGCGTCGGCGTAGAAGCGACCCGGGCCGGAATAGCCGGCGTCGTAAATCGCGTCGGTGACCCGGCCGTCGGCCGCAAGAGTCTCGGTCATGGTTCGTGCTCTCTTTCCTCGGGCATAAGCGGCCGGCGTGACACCGGTGGCGCGCTTGAACAGGCGGTGAAAGTGGAAGGGCGAGTAGCCGGCGCGGTCGGCGAGGGCCTCGAGCGAGAGCGGCTCCTCGGATTGCTCGATCAGCCTCAGCGCCGCCTCAATGGCCGCCGAGTCGCGGCTGACGTCGTTCGGCCTGCACCGCAGGCAGGCCCTGAGACCCGCCGCCGCCGCTTGCATCCCGTCGGCGAAGAAGCGGACATTCTCACGCTTCGGGTGGCGCGCGGCGCAGGACGGCCGGCAATAGATGCCCGTGGTGAGCACGCCTGTGACGAAGCGGCCGTCCCAGGCCCGGTCGCGGCGGAGCACGGCGGCCCAGGCGGCGTCGGAGTCGAACTCGTCCGGTGCGGGTGAAAGGAGAGTCGCCATGGCTCAGTCTCGCACAATCTTCGCCGCGAAGCAGCCGGCGGCGGCATTATGGGCATGGATCGTCTCGATCTCGGGCCGCTCGAACAGCGCCCGGATTTTGGCGTCCGCCTCGCCCGGCGGGGCGAGAAGGGCGCCGCGGAGCATGCCCTCGGAGTCGAAACCGCGCAGGCCGAGCGCGCGCCCTTCGAAGATGGGCGGAATGGCGTCGACATAGCAGGCCGGCTTCGCCGCCTTTTCCCGCACATAGATCGCATAGACGCTCCGGAACGGGGTCGGCACGTCGTTCGACACATGGTTGAAAAGGATCAGGCTCTCGCCGGGATCCGCATCCTCCAGAGTTACCCGGCACGGGAAGCCCGGCCGTGAATCCGCCGTGACCCGCCGGGCGTTACGGCCGCGGAGCTCGGCGTCGTCGAGACCGAGCAGCTCTTCATAAGCAGACCGGTCCAATCCCTCGATGCGATAAGCCATGTTCGTCTCCTGTCAGGAGGCCGTCATGGCCGATCCGCGCGAGCTTCGCCTCCCGACGCTTGCTTTCAAAGCGCGGAATGATCGCGGCGACGGAAGGCCGAACTCCTAGGAAGCGGGCTTGCTGCTCATCTCCGCGGCGAGGCGCTTCGACTTCATCAACAACTCCGCTACGCCGCGTGATCCGGTATCGGGACCGTACCAGTTGATCGTGATCAGGCGCCCCGCAACGACGGTCATGCACATTCCGACGGCCAGAGTGTAGTTGGCCAGCTTCGCCGCGACCTTCAGCGTGCCGCCGATATAGGCGCAGCGATCGTCCTTGCCGAGCGGACGGACGTCGCCGGTCAGATCGATTTGGGTGCCCATCACGGCGCTCATCGATTTGCCGCTCTCCTGAAGGTAGGTCCCCGAGGCGATGCCGGCTTTGAATTCCTGGCTGTCGAAGGCGGCGCCGATTTCCTTCAGGAACGGCGCGAGCTCCAGCCGGACCAGCAACGCCTCCTTCGGCGTCTTTAGGACGATGTAATCGTGGCTGCCCGCGCTTTTCTCGGCACAGGGCAGCAGAGTCAGATGGGTGACGTTGAGAGGATCGCCGGCCGCCAGGAGCTGAGCGACATCGATCTGATCCCCCCTGGGCAGGCAATATCCGGCGGGCGGCGGTACCTGGAACTCGACCCCGCCAGAGCGGAATGCGGCCGGCGCCGCCTCGGCGGCCGCCGAAGGAATCGCGGTCGCCAGCGCCGCAGCAGCCCACATCTTCGCCATGTTACTCCATCCCCTCCCCGTAACGCCAAGTGCATAGAGCGTTGCGGGCGCCGGCGCACGTCCAATCGCGGCTGGCGGTTGCATCGCAGCAAAGCGCCTGCTAGGGCGCCCGCGACCTGACCCGAGGCGCCGCGCGCGCTTCATATCATGGGTCAAATTCCGATCTGGGAGTAGAGGCGCGCGTGGAGAATTCCGGCGGCATTCAGGCAAGTCTCGCGGGCCGCTATGCGATGGCCCTGTTCGAGCTGGCGCGGGACGAGCGGCAGCTGGAGGCGGTCGGCGCGAGCCTGGCCTCGCTGAAGCAGGCGCTCGCCGATTCGGACGACCTGCGGTCGCTGACCACCAGCCCGCTGACCCGGCGCGACGACGCCCTGAAGGGCGTGGCGGGCCTGGCCGAAGCGATGCGCATCGACCCGATCACGACCAATTTCCTCGGGGTGCTCGCCCAGAACCGGAGGCTCGGCCAGCTCGGCGCCATCATCCGCAACTTCAACCTGCTCGCCGCTCTCCACCGCGGCGAGGTGACGGCCGAGGTGACCTCCGCTCATCCGCTCGACGACGGCCAGGTCGATGCCCTCAAGGCCAACCTCGAGTCCCGGCTGGGCCGCGACGTGGCCGTTGATTTGAGCATCGATCCCACCATCTTGGGCGGGCTGGTCGTCAAGATCGGCTCCCAGATGATCGACGGCTCCATCCGAACCAAACTCAATACCCTCGCCCAGGCGATGAAAGGCTGAAAATGGACATCCGCGCCGCTGAAATCTC
>DASVTA010000276.1:0-7969 GCA_036387815.1 Allosphingosinicella sp. | reverse complement strand
GACACCGCCTATCTCGCCGTCGGAGTGGTCGGAATCGCCTTGTTCCTGCTCGGGCAGTTGCTCGAGCGCGCCGCGGAGGTGCAGCAGGAGGCGCAGGACCTTCGAGCCGAGCTGGGGGAGTTCTTCTGATGCCGGTGGTGGTCACGCTCGATTCCGTGCTTTCGGCGCGGCGGATGAAGGCGAAGGACCTCGCCCGCGCCATCGGCATCAGCGAGACTCAGCTTTCGCTGTTTCGATCGGGCAAGGTGCGCGGAGTTCGCTTCTCCACCGTCGCCGCACTGTGCGCGGTCCTGGAGTGCAGGCCCGGCGATCTGCTCGACTACGTTCACGATCCCGCCGACGCGAACCGCGGAGCCGAGCAGGAATAGCGCGGCGGAACGCCCCTCTGGATTGTGCGCCGCGCTCTGGCTAAGGCCCGGGCTTCGATTTGAAAGGAGCATCATGCGGCCATCCGGACGCGCGCCCGACCAGATGCGGGAGATCGTGATGGAGGCGGGCTTCACCCGCCATGCCGAGGGAAGCTGCCTGATCAGCTTCGGCGGCACCCGGGTGCTGTGCACCGCCTCGGTCGAGCAGAGCCTTCCGTCCTGGCTGCGGGGCAAGGGCAAGGGCTGGGTCACCGCGGAATATGGAATGCTGCCCCGGGCGACCCACACGAGAGGCCGGCGAGAGGCGGCGGCCGGCAAGCAATCGGGCCGGACCCAGGAGATCCAGAGACTGATCGGCCGCTCGTTGAGGGCCGTCGTCGACCTCCAGGCGCTGGGGGAGCGCCAGGTCACGGTGGATTGCGACGTCATCCAGGCGGACGGCGGCACCCGTACCGCGGCCATTTCCGGCGGCTGGGTGGCGCTTCGAATCGCGATCGACGGGCTGCTTCGGCAGCAGCTCCTCACCGCCGACCCGATCCGCCAGAAGATCGCCGCCGTGAGTTGCGGAATGCACGGCGGAACCGCGGTTCTGGACCTCGATTACGAGGAGGATTCGACCGCGGGCGCGGACGGCAATTTCGTGCTGACCGGCGACGGCAACATCGTCGAGGCGCAGGTGACGGCGGAAGGCGAGACCTATGACGAGGAAGGCCTGCTCCGCCTCCTCCGCCTGGCGCGGATCGGCTGCAGCGAGATCTTCGCCGCCCAGGACCGGGCGACCGGCCGGTGAGGAAGCTCGGGCCGGGCCGGCTGGTCATCGCCAGCCATAACGAAGGCAAGGTGCGCGAGATTCGCGACCTGCTGGGCCCCTACGGGGTCGAGCCGGTCTCCGCCGCGGAGCTCGACCTCCCCGAGCCCGACGAGATCGGCACGACCTTCATCGACAATGCCGATCTGAAAGCGCGCGAGGCGGCGGACCTTTCGGGTCTTCCGGCGCTCGCTGACGACAGCGGCCTGTGCGTCGAGGCGCTCGAGGGAAGGCCGGGCATCTTCTCCGCGCGCTGGGCGCTTTCCGCCGATCCGAGGGTGGCGCCGGCGGCGGGGCCGGGTGAGATCGAAGGTCCGCGCGACTTCGGCCTCGCCATGCGACGGGTCTGGGAAGCGCTGGAGGCGCTCGGGCCTGAGGCAAGCCGAAACGCGCATTTCGTCTGCGCGCTCGCGGTGTGCTGGCCTGACGGGCGCAGCGAGTGGTTCGAAGGAAGGGTGGAAGGGACCCTGACCTGGCCGCCGCGGGGCGACAGGGGCTTCGGCTACGATCCCATCTTCGTTCCGGCGGGCCGCGACATCACTTTCGGCGAGATGGACCCGGTCGAGAAGCATCGCATCAGCCACAGGGCGGACGCGTTCAGGAAGCTCGTCGCGGCGCTTTTGTGATGTCCTTCGAGACGGGGCTTCGACTTCGCTCAGCCCCTCCTCAGGATGAGCGGAAAGGTTTAGCCGCTCATCCTGACGAGCCGGTGAGCTTGTCGAACCGGCGTCTCGAAGGACCGCTCGCCCTCTACGTCCACTGGCCGTTCTGCGTCTCCAAATGCCCCTATTGCGACTTCAACAGCCACGTCCGCGAGTCGATCGACCAGGCGGCGTGGCGGGAGGCCTTGCTCAAGGATCTGGCCTGGGAGGCCGAAGCCTGGCCGGCCGGCCCGATCGCCTCCATCTTCTTCGGCGGAGGCACCCCTTCCTTGATGGAGCCGGCGACGGTGGCGGCGATGATCGGGGCGGCGGAACGGCAATGGGGGCTGGAGCCGGGAGTCGAGATCACGCTCGAGGCGAATCCTTCGTCAGTCGAGGCGGCGCGGTTCGCCGATCTGGCGGCGGCGGGGGTGAACCGGGTCTCGCTCGGGCTCCAGTCCCTGGATGACGCCGCGCTCCGCTTCCTCGGCCGGGCGCACGATTCGGCGGAAGGCCTTGCGGCGCTGGAGACGGCGCAACGCTGCTTCGGCCGGGTCAGCTTCGATCTCATCTATGCCTTGCCCGAGCAGGATGAGGGCGCCTGGGCGGCGCAGCTCGAGCGGGCGCTCGGCTTCGGCACCGGCCATCTCTCGCTCTACCAGCTGACAATCGAGCCCGGCACCCGCTTCGCCGCGATGGCCGCGCGCGGCGAGCTGGAGGGGCGCGATCCGGACGAGGCGGCTGCGCTCTACGAGCTGACCCAGGAGCTGACAGCCTCTGCCGGCCTGCCCGCCTACGAAATCTCCAACCATGCCCGCCCCGGCGAGGAGAGCCGCCACAACCTCGCTTACTGGCGCTACCGGCCCTATCTGGGAGTGGGGCCCGGGGCGCACGGCAGGCGCGGCGGGACGGCGACGCAGCGCCACCGCAAGCCGGAGAACTGGCTGTCCGCGCTGGAGCGCAATGGGCACGGGCTTTGCGAGGAGACGGCGCTCAGCGTCGAGGAGCAGTCGACGGAGGCGCTGCTGATGGGGCTCCGGCTCAGCGAGGGGGTAGAGATGGAGGCGGTGGAAAGCCGGCTCGACCTCGCAGCGGTCGGGCGGCTGGAGGGGCATGGGCTGGTGAAGCGGGCCGATGGACGATTAGTCGTGGCCCCGGCCGGGCGACTTCTCCTGGACGCCATCCTGGCCGAGATCGTGCTTTAGCTCGTCATGCCGGAACTCGTCATCCCGGCGCAGGCCGGGATCCACGAACACAAAGGCTCGCAATAGAGGCGAGGCTTCGTCGCCTTGATCTCGACCTTAAGTGTTCATGGATCCCGGCCTTCGCCGTGATGACGGTGCCGGCGACTCAGTCGAAGCTCCTCGGTGCGGGCGAAACCACGATCGTCCCGGTGGCCGTCACTTCCCGGACCTCGAGCGAGCGCTCGGCGATTCCCGAGGGCATGAAGCGGAACGGGCCGTCCACTCCGGCGAAGCCGACGGGGTCGCGAAGTTGCCGCTCCGGGAAGGCGCGGCCGAGGCGCCATGTCTTGGCGATCCGGATGGTGAGCAGCACCGAATCGTAGCCGAGGCTGGCAAGCCGGTGGGGATTGGCCCCGTAACGGGCGCGGTAGCGGGTGCGCAGCTGGTTGAACATCGAATCGCCCACCACGGCATACCAAGCGCCGCGCAGCGCCGGCGTTCGGCCCAGCCCCGTCTCCGTCGCCCACAATTCGGTGCCGAGCAGCCGCACCCGCGCGTTCGTCCCGCTCTTGAGCAGGGGCGCCGCCGTAGCGGCTCCGCGGCCGCCATCGGCGATCAGAACGGCGTCGTAATCGCCCTGCGCGTAAAGCCGGGAAACCGCGCTCCTGACGCTTGCCGCCCCCCCTTCATGGGCCTGCATGGAGACGAGCTGACCGCCCAGATCCTCCACTGCATCCACCATCGCGTCGGAAGCCCGCCGGCCGTAAACCCCGGCCGGTGCAAGCGCTCCGAACCGGTCGAGCCCGACGCTTCGCGCATGGCCGACGACCCGGGCGATCGACTGGCCCGGCGTGAAGCCCATCAGATAGACTCCGTTGCCGGCGATGCTGGAGTCGTTGGAGAAGCTGATCACCGGCACTCCGGCTCGGCGCGCGACCGGAGCGACGGCGCGGACATCGTCGGCCAGCAGCGGGCCGAGGAACAGGCCGTTCCCGTCCGCCAGCGCCTGGTTCGCCGCCGCCGCCGCGCCGCCGCGCGCCGTGTCGTAGACGGTGATCCGGATCCGCTCGCCCCCGGCGTCGAGCAAGGCGAGGTTGGCGGCGTTGGCGATCGACTGGCCGACGCCGGCATTGGCGCCCGAAGTCGGAACCAGGACGGCGACCCGATTGCGGGTTTCCTCGTTCGGAAGCCGCGGACCGGGATCTTCCTCGCGAGTCGGCTCTGCTTCGGGGCGGACTTCTTCCTCCGGAGGAATGTCGGCCCGGGGCCTGGGGACGAGCTGGCAGCCGGCGAGCGACACCGCCAGCAAGGCCGCCGTTCCGAGACCGAGGATGGAGCGACGCGCTTGCGACGCGGGGGACTGCTCTGCCATGACCCTGTTCCTCATGAACGCCCTGCCCCCCGGCCTCTATATCGTCGCGACCCCAATCGGCAATCTTTCCGATCTGTCGCCGCGCGCGGCGGACGTGCTCGCGCGGGCCGATCTGATCGCGGTCGAGGACAGCCGGGTGACGGCCAAGCTCCTCCACCATATCGGGGTGCGGCGGCCGATGCTCGCCTATCACGACCATAATGGCGAGCGGGTGCGGCCGCAGCTGCTCGACCGGATGCGGGACGGCGCGGTGGCGCTCGTCTCCGACGCCGGAACACCGCTCATCTCCGATCCGGGCTACAAGCTGGTTCGGGCGGCGAGAGAGGCGGGGATCCCCGTCACCACCGTCCCCGGCCCCTCCGCGGTGGTTGCGGCGCTGACCCTGGCGGGCCTTCCGACCGACCGCTTCCTGTTCCTCGGCTTCCTCCCGTCCAAGGCGGGCGCGAAGGCGACGGCGATCGCGGAGGTTGCGGCGGTGCGGGCGACCCTGGTCCTCTACGAGAGCGGGCCGCGGCTGGCGGCAACGCTGCAGGCGCTGCGCGACGGGCTTGGCGAGCGCGAGGCGGCGGTGGCGCGGGAGATCAGCAAGAAGTTCGAGGAGACGGTGACCGGAAGCCTCTCCGATCTCGCCGGACGCTATGCGCAAGCGGCGCCGAAGGGCGAGATCGTCATCGTCGTCGCCCCTCCCGGCGAAGCCGAAGCGGCCGGGGAGGCGGCGGTGGATTCGGCGCTTCGGGAGGCGATGAGCCGCCTGTCCGCTTCCAGGGCCGCGGCCGAGGTGGCGGAAAAGCTCGGCGTGCCGCGGCGCCAGGCCTACGAACGGGCACTGAAGCTCAAATGAAACGCCAGCGGGCGGAACGCGGCGGCCGGCGGGCGGAACGGCTGGCCGCGCTCTGGCTCCAGCTCAAGGGGTGGAAGATCCTCGGCCGCCGGGTGCGGACGCCGGTCGGGGAGGTCGACCTGGTCGCCCGGCGCGGCAGCACCGTCGCCTTCATCGAGGTGAAGGCGCGGGCGACGGCGCTTGAGGCCGATTTCGCTCTCGACCAATGGCGGCTCCGGCGCGTCGCTTCGGCGGCGGAGGCGCTCGCCCACCGCTACACCCGGAGCGGGGACGACGTCCGGATCGATGCCGTGTTCATCGTCCCGCGCCGGCTGCCCCGGCACCTGGTCAACATCTGGCACGGATGACAGCGCCGCCCGGCGACGCTAAGCGCGCCCGATGAGCCTTCGCGTCGCCGTCCAAATGGATCCCCTGGAAGGGATCAACATCGAGGGCGATTCGACCTTCGCGATCATGCTGGGCGCCCAGCGGCGGGGGCACTCGCTGTTTCATTACCGGGCGGAGGACCTCAGCTATACAAGCGGGCGCCTCTGGGCGATGGCCCAGCCGGTGACGGTTCGGCCGGTGCCCGGCGACCATCACGCGTTCGGCGAGCCGGTCCTGCTCGACCTCGGCCGCGATACCGACGTCGTCCTGATGCGCCAGGATCCGCCCTTCGACCTCGGCTACATCACCGCCACTCACCTGCTCGAGCGGGTCCAGGGCGAGACCCTCGTCGTCAACGACCCGGCGTCGGTCCGCAACGCCCCGGAAAAGGTCTGGGTGCTCGACTTCGCCCGCTTCATGCCGCCCACCCTCCTGACGCGATCCCTGGGCGCGGCTCGGCGCTTCCTGGAGGAGCATGGCGAGATCGTCGTGAAGCCGCTCCACGGCAATGCCGGCAAGGCGGTTTTCAAGGTCGGCCGCGACGGCGCCAACCTTTCGGCCCTGATCGAGATGTTCAACGCCGCTTATCTGGAGCCGCACGTCGTCCAGACCTTCGTTCCCGAGATCGCCGAGGGCGACAAGAGGATCGTTCTCGTCGACGGCGAAGTGGCAGGGGCGATCAACCGTATCCCGGGGGCCGGCGAGATCCGCTCGAACCTCGCCGTCGGCGGCTCGGCGGTGAAGACGGACCTTACGGAGACGGAGCGTGAAATCTGCGCGGCGCTTGCTCCGGAGCTAAAGGCTCGCGGCCTGGTCTTCGTCGGCATCGACGTCATCGGCGGCAAGTGGCTGACGGAGATCAACGTCACCTCCCCGACCGGAATCGTCGCGATCGACAGGTTCAACGGCACCGACACGCCGGCGCTCATCTGGGACGCAATCGAAGCGAAGATCCGCTGAGATGGGTGACTGGACGACCAGCCTAATCGAGCAGACCGGCTATGTCGGTATCTTCCTGCTCATGTTCCTGGAGACGATCTTCCCGCCCATCCCGTCCGAGGTGATCATGCCGCTCGCCGGCGTGCAGGCCGCCCAGGGCCAGCTTTCCCTTTGGGCGGTGATCGCCAGCGGCACGGGGGGCGCAATGCTGGGCAATCTCTTCTGGTACGCGCTCGCCCGGGTGATCGGTCTGCAGCGCTTCAAGCCCTACATCGTGCGCTACGGCCGCTGGCTTACCCTGGATTGGGACGATGTCGAGAAGTCCGAGCAATTGTTCGGGCGGTTCGGCGGGTTCATCGTCTCGGGAGGGCGGATGCTCCCGACCATCCGCTCAGTCATCTCGATCCCGGCCGGGCTGCTCAACATGCGCCTCAAGAGCTTCCTGCTCTGGTCCACCTTCGGGACGGCCTTGTGGACGGCGGCGCTGGCGACCGCCGGCTGGGGCCTCGGCAAGGCCTTCCGCGACATCGAGAAGGTGCTCGGCCCCCTCTCCACGGCAGTGATCGTGCTGATCGTCGTCGCCTACGTGTGGCGCCAGATCACCTGGCGCAGGCGGCATCCGTAGACCCGTGCGGTAGTGTTTGGTGCCAGGCACCATTTTGTTTGGTGCCAGGCACCATTTCCCCGCGCCCTGATATTTCAACGCCTTAGCAAATTGGTGCCTGGCACCAATTATCCAATCACAAATTGGTGCCTGGCACCAATTATGCGCGGGGGTGGGCGTTGCGGTAGACGTCGAGGAGGTGGGCGGCGTCGACGGCGGTGTAGATCTGGGTCGAGGAGAGGCTGGCGTGGCCGAGCAGCTCCTGCAGCGAGCGCAGGTCCGCGCCCCGGCCGAGCAGGTGGGTCGCGAAGCTGTGGCGCAAGGCGTGCGGGGTCGTCCGGTCGGAGAGGCCGAGGCGGCCCCGGGCCCCTCGAACGACGCGGCGGATCATCTCGCCGTTGAGCGGCCCGCCGCGGGCGCCGCGGAACAGGGGAAGGTCCCGGCCCGCCGCATAGGGGCAAAGCGCGAGATAGCGCTCGATGGCGGCCCGAACCGGCGCCAGCAGAGGCACGATTCGGGTCTTCTCCCTCTTGCCGGTGACGCTCAGCGCCTCGCCGAGCGGCAAGGCGGCGCCGGTGAGCCCGAGCGCTTCGGCGATCCGAAGGCCCGATCCGTAGAGAAGCAGCAGAACCGCTTCGTCGCGCGCGGCGATCCATTCCTCGCTCGCCCCCTCGCCGGCTTCGGCGGCGAGCGCCGTCACGTCGTCGGGCGCGACCGGCCGGGGAACGCTCCGAGGCCGCTTCGGGCCCTTGAGCCGAGGCAGGGCCGGTTCCCCGCCCCGCTCCCCGGCCGCGAAGGCGAGGAAGGTGCGGACGGCGGAAAGCTCGCGAGCGGCCGAGCTGTTGC
>DASVTA010000275.1:0-3405 GCA_036387815.1 Allosphingosinicella sp. | reverse complement strand
GGCCGGCAAGGCCCGCGAAGAGGGGTGGAGGCAGGCGCAGCAGAAAGGCTGGAAGGCGCTGTGGGCCAAGACCAACGGCCGGCCGATCGCGGAGGCCCCCGGCCTTACCGATTCGGCGCTGAACGGAATGGTGGCCGGGATCATCGTCGAGCAGGAGCAGATCGGACCGAAACGCTACATCGCCACCCTCGGGATCCTGTTCGACCGCGCCCGAACCGGCCAGCTGCTCGGCGTGAGCGGCTCTGTGCGGCGTTCGGCGCCCGTGCTCGTCATCCCGGTGATGCTGACCGGATCCTCCTTCCAGAGCTTCGAGTCGCGCAACGAATGGCAGAAGGCCTGGGCGCGCTTCCGGACCGGCAACAGCCCGGTCGACTATGTCCGGCCGACCGGCTCCGGGATCGATCCGCTGCTCCTCAACGTCGCCCAGACCCGGCGGCCCGGCCGCGGCTGGTGGCGGATGCTGCTCGACCAATATGGCGCGGCTGACGTCGTCACTCCCGAAGTGCACCTCAAGCGGCTCTATCCCGGAGGCCCCGCGGTCGGCACTTTCGTCGCGCGCCACGGGCCGGACAACCGGGTCATCGGGCAATTCACTCTGCGGGTGGAGAACAGCGCCCTCATCCCGCGCCTGCTCGACGAGGGCGTGCGCGGCCTCGATCTCCTCTACAGCCGGGCCCTCGCCGCCGGGCAGCTCACGCCCGATCCGTCGCTGATCGTTCCCGAGCCGCCGCTGGTCGAGGAGATCGAGGAAGTGGAAGCGGAGACCGCGGTCCAGCAGACGGACCGGCCGCCGCCGCCGCCGCCCGGCGCCACTCCGGTGGGGGCGGTGACCGTGCTCAGGATCGAGGTCGATACTCCGGACCAGGCGGCGATCGGCCGCGCCGAGCTTGCGGTCAGCCGAGTCCCCGGAGTCACTTCCGCCTTCACCACCAACCCGTCGATCGGAGGCACCTCCTCGATGCGGGTCAGCTACATGGGCGAAGCGGGAGCGCTGGCGGCCGCCCTTCAGGCCCAGGGCTGGAGCGTCTCGGGCTCGGGCTCCACGCTCAGGCTGTCGCGGGGCGGCGACTGACGTGCCGCAGATCGCGCTGCCGCTCGACTGGCCGGTAGCCGACCGCGATGAGGATTTCCTCATCTCCGATTCCAACCGGGGCGCCTTCGACCATCTCAAGCGCTGGTCGCTGTGGCCGGTCATGGCGACGCTCGTCACCGGCCCCCGTAAATCCGGACGGAGCCTGCTCGGCCGCCTGTTCGTCCGCAAGACCGGCGGGCGGCTGTTCGACAATGCCGAGGATCATGACGAGGAAGCCCTCTTCCACGCCTGGAACGAGGCCCAGCTCTCCCGCCGGCCGCTGCTCATCGTCGCCGATTCGCCGCCCCCCGTCTGGTCGGTCGTCCTGCCGGACCTTCGTTCGCGCCTCGCCGCCACGCCGCATGTGGAGATCGCGAGCCCGGACGATCGGCTGATCGGAGATCTCATCGTCAAGCTGCTCGGCGACAGGGGCATCGCCGTCCCGCCCGAAGTGCCCGCTTTCATCGTCCCGCGGATCGAACGTTCCTATGTGGCCGTTCAGCAGGTCGTCGCAGCGCTCGACCGCGCCGCTTTGTCACATCACCGTCGCATGACTGTGGCAATGGCCAAGCGCGCACTGTCGGAAAGCGGCATGATCAAAAGGGCGAGAAGCCAGGCCTGAATGAACGATACAGCCCCATCGCCAGCGCCCGAGCCGCCGCCGCTGGCCGCACGCGAGCGTTACTTCAACCGTGAGCTGAGCTGGCTCGCCTTCAACCGGCGGGTGCTCGAGGAGGCGCGAAACCCCGCCCATCCCTTGCTGGAGCGGCTCCGCTTCCTGTCGATCTCGGGCAGCAACCTCGACGAATTCTTCATGGTCCGGGTCGCGGGTCTGAAGGCGCATCGGCTGCTGGGAGTGGAAGAGGCGTCGACCGACGGTCTGACGCCCGCGCAGCAGCTGGCGGCGGTCGCGGCCGAAGCCGACGAGCTCACCCAGAGCCAGCAGCAGGTCTGGTCCGAGCTTCGCCGCACGCTCGCGGAGGCCGGGCTCGCGGTGATCGGCAGCGGCGCGATAGATTCCGAGTCCGCGCAATGGCTGGAGCGCCACTTCCGCGAGCAGATCTTCCCGGTGCTGACCCCGCAGGCGATCGACCCGGCCCATCCGTTTCCGTTCATCCCCAATCGGGGCTTCTCTCTGATCTTCGACCTGCGCCATACTGGCACCGGCGAGCCGATCCGCGAGCTGGTCATGGTGCCGGCGACCCTGCCGCGGTTCATCCGGCTTCCGGGGGCGGAAGCGCGCTATATCGCCGTCGAGACCCTGATCCGCAGAAACATCGCCGCCATGTTCCCCGATCACGAACTGGTCGGCGGCGGCGCCTTTCGGATACTTCGCGACAGCGACATCGAGGTCGAGGAGGAAGCCGAGGACCTCGTCCGATACTTCCGGAGCGCGATCAAGCGCCGCCGCCGGGGCAGCGTCATCCGCCTCAAGCTGTCGGCGGAGATGCCGGACGAGCTCGTCGCAATGGTGCGTGACGGGGTCGGGGCGGCCGAGGCGATCGTCACCGAATCGACCGGCTTCCTCGGGATCGCGGATCTCGACGCACTGTACGAAGAGGACCGGCCGGATCTCAAGTTCGCGCCGTTCGCGCCCCGCTTCCCCGAACGGGTGCGCGAACATGGCGGCGACTGCTTCGCGGCCATCCAGACCAAGGACATCGTCGTTCACCACCCCTATGAGAGCTTCGAGGTGGTGGTCGAGTTCCTCAAGCAGGCGGCTGCGGATCCGGACGTGATCGCGATCAAGCAGACGCTTTACCGCGCCGGCAAGCAATCCGCCGTCATCCGCGCCCTCATCGACGCCGCGGAGGCGGGCAAGTCGGTGACTGCCGTGGTCGAGCTGAAAGCGCGTTTCGACGAGGAGCAGAACCTGCTCTGGGCCTCGGCCCTGGAGCGGGCCGGAGTCCAGGTCGTCTACGGCTTCATCGAATGGAAGACCCACGCCAAGGTCTCGATGGTCGTGCGCCGCGAGGAGCGCGGCTACCGGACCTACTGCCACCTCGGCACCGGCAATTACCATCCGGTCACGGCCCGCATCTATACCGACCTGAGCTTCTTCACCGCCGATCCGCGCGTCGGCCGCGATGTCGCGCAGCTGTTCAACTACATCACCGGCTATGTCGAGCCGCGCAACCTCGAGCTGCTGTCGACCTCGCCGCACCAGCTGCGCGACCAGCTTCTGGCGCTGATCGAGGCCGAGACGGCGCATGCCCGCGAAGGGCGGCCCGGAGTTGTCTGGGCGAAGATGAACGCCCTGGTCGATCCGCCGATCATCGACAAGCTGTACGAGGCGAGCCAGGCCGGGGTGGAGGTGGAGCTCATCGTCCGCG
>DASVTA010000274.1:0-2228 GCA_036387815.1 Allosphingosinicella sp. | reverse complement strand
ACGGCGCGCCTGGCTCGCGCTGAGCTCTCCGGCCTCGACCGCGCGCTGAGTGAGCAGCCAGGCGATCACGTGCATCAGCCGGGTCGTGACCTTCAGCGACTCGCAGGAAAAGCCGACGCGGTCGATCGGATCGAGCGAGTCGCGGTCGGCGCGGCCGTTGGAGTCGAAATAGGAGCGCGCCTCGTCGGCGAGCAGCATCGCCTCGGTATAGAGCGACGCGACCAGCTTGGCGGTCAGGGGGCGTTGCGCTTCGGGCATCCGCTCATGCTGCCACAGAGGCGCCGCCGCCGCCACGGTCAAAGAAGGTAAAGGCGCGGTTGTGCCGGGGCGGGACGATTCGCGTCATCCCGGCGGAAGCCGGGACCTCGGACGAGAAGTCTCGGTGGGTCGCTGCCAGGTCCCGGCTTTCGCCGGGATGACGGGCGGCTAGGCGATGATGTCCGGGATCAGCTGGTCCTCGAGCTGGGCGATCTCGTCCTTGAGCCTGAGCTTGCGCTTCTTGAGCCGGGCGAGCTGGAGCTGGTCGGTCGCGGGGGCGGCGCGGAGCGCCTCGATGGCGGAGTCGAGGTCGCGGTGCTCCTGGCGGAGCCGCACCAGCCGCTCGACCTCGGGAGCGGCGCTTCCGTCAATCGCTTCCATGCCCCTCCAGACGCTTACCAAGGCGGTTCGAACGCGCTATAGTTAGTCCATTACCGGTCCGTCGTACATATTGCGACGACCGTCCGATCGACGGGAGACAGGCCACGCCTCCAGACGTTGAGAACCCCGCCCAGCACAGCAAGGAGATGGGAATGCAAACGGCGCATATCTCGGCATTGCAACACCGCCACGCGGACATCGAAGCTCGGATCGAAGAAGAAAGTCAGCGGCCGCTGCCGGATACAGCCGCCCTCGCCAGGCTCAAGAAAGAGAAGCTCTGGATCAAGGAAGAGATCGCCGGCCTCCATTAGAGGCGAGCCGCCCTCCCCTCCCCCTTCGTCATTCCCGCCCTCCCGTCATCCCGGCGAAAGCCGGGACCTCGGGACGAGAAGTCTCGGCGGGTCTCCGCAAGGCCCCGGCTTTCGCCGGGGTGACGGGTGCGCGTAGCAGACGACAGCCGCGGCGCCCTCTTCCGTCATCCCGGCGAAAGCCGGACCCCAGGACGAGAAGCCTCGACGGGTCTCCCCGAGGCCCCGGCTTTCGCCGGGGTGACGGCGGCGCTGCCGCCGTCAGTCGTCGCGGGTGATGCGCTCGTTGCGCTCGTGGCGCTCCTGGGCCTCGACCGTCATCGTCGCGATCGGCCGGGCCTCGAGCCGCGCCAGCGAGATCGGCTCGCCGGTCACTTCGCAAAAGCCGTATTCGCCGGTGTCGATCCGGCGAAGCGCCGAGTCGATCTTCGAGATGAGCTTGCGCTGCCGGTCGCGGGTCCGAAGCTCGATCGCCCAGTCGGTCTCCGACGAGGCGCGGTCGGTGACGTCCGCCTCGCGGATCGGCCCGCTCTTCAGCGAAGCCATGGTCCCTTGCGATTCCCGGAGGATCTCGTCCTTCCAGCCGAGCAGCTTCTGCCGGAAATAGGCCAGCTGCACCGGGTTCATGAATTCTTCGTTGGCATTGGGCCGGTAGCTGTCGGGGACACCGCCCAAAGCATATACCGCGCCGTAAACGTCACTCAAAGCCGTCGCCATAACCCCTCCACATCCTCACGCGCCGCGAAGCGTCACGCAAACCTCCTGAAGCTCCGCTTCCGAGTCGTCCGGAAATGTCGAAGCTTGCCCCAGCGCGCCTATACGCTTGCCCATGGGGCAGTACAAGTCACTCAAATAGCGCTTAAAAATTAATTCGGATTCGGCCGGCGGGAGTGACTTTTTTGCTTCTTTCGGAAGCCTCGGCCCGATTCGCGGGCGAACCCGCCGAACAGCCGCGAATCGCGACTCGGCCGCCGCGACGAACCCGCCCCGCGCGCCGGCGGCGTCGCCTATTCGTTCACGGCCGATCCGGGTCTGTCCTCAAATGGGACGGAAGTCCCTCCCGGGGCCATTTGGCGGGCATTCCGAGGGGTCTTCGTGGTTAACGTGCTTGCGCTGAAAGCTTTCCTTTGCATCTGTGCATGTAGCTCGTTGCCGAAGCCGATCTTCCACCAGGGACTTTCGGCCACGCATCGAAACCTGGAAACAAGGTGCGCTGTCATGTCGGTTAAAATGGCTCTCGCTAAACTCTGCGCCTGCACTTGCGGCGGCGCGATCATCGGT